>JAGREQ010000118.1 GCA_020446465.1 Novosphingobium sp.
CCTTCAGACCGAGATCCATATCCCTGCTTCCTTGCTTTGATATTCATTCGGTCCGTCGCTAGCACGTTGCGACAATTCTGTCAGTCGAACGGTCGGCATTGGCCCGTTCAATTTGACAACGCCTGTCACTTGGCTGTTGAACGGCCCTTCTTGCATTTGTCGGTGGAGGATGGCCATGATTCACAACCGTTACGTGAGGCTCAGATCGCGTCCCTGCGGGAAGATCGGGCAAGACGATTTCGAATTGTCGAGCATGGCGCTCCCTTCACCCGAACAGGGGCAACTCCTGCTCAAGAACAGACTGCTTTCGATTGACCCCGGCGTGCGAAACCTGCTCGGTGCGAAAGAAGGTTATCTGCCGCCAATCGCGGTCGGCGCGCCTGTCACCTGCTCTGTTCTGGGTGAGGTGATCCAGTCACGACATGACGCATTTGCAGAAGGCGATCTGGTGGTTGGCCGCGGCATGATGGGCGAATACAGCGTCGTCACACCTGATGCGCTGTGCTGGAAAGTGGATAAGGCGTCGGCACACACGCTGTCCAACGCTCTCGGCGTTCTGGGCAACACTGGCCGCACCGCCTATTTCGGGTTGCTCGAAGTTGGGCGGCCGGAACCGGGTGGCACGGTCCTCGTGTCGGGGGCTTCCGGTTCTGTCGGTTCGCTTGTCGGGCAAATTGCCCGGATCAAGGGGTGCAGAGCTGTCGGCATTGCGGGCGGTGAGCAAAAGTGTCGAATGTTGCGCGATGAATTCGGCTTCGATGTCGCGATCGACTATCTCGGCAAGAGCGATGAGGAATTGCACGCTGCGATAGTTGCAGCCTGCCCCGATGGAATAGATGTGTTTTTCGACAATGTCGGCGGAAGGGTTCTGGACAGCACATTGCCCGCGATGAACTTTGGCGGGCGCGTTGTCTTGTGCGGACTGATTTCGCAATATGACGGGGCTTCGCCACCAGTGATGGCCAACCTGTTCATGATTGTCGCCAAGGCGCTCCATGTCCGGGGGTTTCTGTTACCGCAATTTGCCGACCGCTACGATGAAGCCGTCGCCTTTCTGGAAGGCGCGATAGCCCGTCGCGAATTATACTTCCGCGAGGAGATACTGGACGGGCTGGAAGCGGCCATCCCCGCGTTCGTGCGCCAGTTCAACGCATCGACAGCGGGGAAAACGATGGTGCAACTTTCCTGACAGGCAGCAAACCTTCGTATTACTCAAGCCGAAAACCGGGATAGCCAGCGTCAGCAACATCGTTGCATTCCCTGATATAGTTGGCCAGCCCACCCGCATAAGCAAGGATGCCCTGCGCCTTGCCGGGGACATTCGCGCCGACATACCAGCTCTTCGATCCTTCCAGCACGGTTCCCTTGATAACCTCGCTCACGGTTTCGGCCCATTTTTCCTGCGCGGCCGGTTCAGCTTCGATCCGGGTAATGCCCTGTTCGCGCGCATGGTCCAGCAGGCGGGAAATCCATTCCACCTGAAACTCGTTGGCGACGATCACATTGACCAGCACCGACGGGCTGCCGGGGCCACCGATCATCAAAAGATTGGGGAAGCCCGCAACGCCAAGGCCCAGATAGGTATCGCTGTTGTCCGCCCAAACGTCCTTGATCGCCTGGCCGTCTTTTCCGCGAATATCGATAACCGTAAGGGCACCCGTGAGCGCATCAAAACCCGACGCGCAAATAATCGCATCGAACGCATACTCCTTGCCGCCAATCATCAGGCCTTTTTCCGTAAAGCCTTCGATCGGGGTGGCCTTCACGTCGATAGCCTCGACATTGTCGCGGTTGAACGTTTCGTAATAGTCCGTCCCGACAGTCACCCGCTTCTGACCGTATGCGATCTCGCTCGGGGTCAGGATGGCAGCCGTTTTCGGATCTTTGACAATCCTGCCAACCTGATCGCGGATATAGTCGGAAATCTGATCGTTGACCTCCTTGTTGGTGGCGACATCGGTAAAGGCACGCGGAACTGTGGCCCCGCCATAAGCGTAACGACGGTCCAGAATCTCGCGGCGCTCTTCAGGCGTAAAATCAGCGCCGGGCCGGTTACGGATCTGGATAAGCTCTTCTTCCATAAAGATGTCGCCGCTGCCGACAATTTCAAAACTGCGCATCCGCTGACGCACATCGTCGCGCCTTGTTTCCCAGCGTTCGTAATCATCCGTCGTCAGAGGCCGGTTGCGCGCTGGCATATACAGCCCCGGCGTGCGCACCATGACGCTGAGATGTTCGGCCTGCTCTGCAACGAGCGGTATAAGCTGTGTCCCTGATGAGCCTGTCCCGATGACGGCAACCCGAAGCCCTGTGAAATCAGGCTCCTTGTCTCTTGGCCACAGCGCAGAATGATAAAGCCTGCCCTTGTAGCTTTCGCGATTGGGGATATCCGGCCAGATCGGCGCCGAGATAGGGCCTGCGGAGGAAATGAACCACCGCGCGCGATAGGTATCGCCATTCTCCGTCTCGAACGTCCAGAAATCGCCTGCATCGTCGAAGACCGCCTTGACCAGACGCGAGTTGAAGCGAATGTCTTTGCGCAAATCGAGCCGCTCGGAAACAAACCGAAGATAGGCGCGAATTTCCGGCTGGGCAGAATATCGCTCCGACCATTTCCATTCAGCATCAACTTCAGGGGAGAATGAATAGGAATAGACCAGACTTTCGACGTCGCAACGGGCGCCGGGATAGCGGTTCCAATACCACGCCCCGCCGACATCGCTGCCAGCCTCCAGCGCGAGTGCCTTGAACCCATTCTTGCGCAGTTCATGCAGCATGTGCAGGCCGCCGAACCCGCCGCCGAGAACAAGCGCGTCCAGCATTTCAGGATCGTTCATCTACCTTGGTCCTCTATTCTTCATTCTGATGCGCCGGAGGTGCATTCAGCCCGCCTCGCGCAGATTGCCATTTTGTTTTTCCAAACAGGAAGCAAGGCACGTTTCAGATCGTGCCTTTGCCCCTGCCAAAGACGATTTCTATGATTTGGCTGCGTAGTGCGCAAGGATATCGGGCGACAGTTTGTCGGTTCCCTTTTCCCTTGCGTATTTTTCCAGTTTGGCGCGCACGGCTGCATCCATCTCTCCGCGGAACTTGTCGTGATTGTCGCGCAGGAACGCCTCCGAACGATGCCGGTAGCGGTTAAGCTCGTTGATCTGCGGAATGGCAAAGCGTGCGATCAGTTCATAAGACCGTCGTGTTTCTGCCCAGTCGGCCCAGTGGTTATCCAGATTGAGGAAGCACCCGAAACCGCCCGATTGTTCTTCCAGACGTGTCATCTGGGCCACGAAATCGTCCGGCGTGCCAATAACCCCGAAGCCAGTGTCGATAATGAAGTCGATCGGGTCCACACCGGCTGGCGGTGCAAGCGGCAATGCTGCCACGTGCGACATGTAATTGATCCAGCGTTCCAGACCATGTCGCACATTTTCACGCGCTTTTTCGCGTGTCTCTGCAACGTGCACCGGCCCACACAGACGCCACCCTGCGCGGTCCACGGTCTGACCGTTTTCCGCTGCGGTATCCTCTGCAATTTTCCAGTTACTACCCAGAGCATTGTATCCGCCTGTCGAAGTTGCGCCAATCGACAGCATCGAAAGCCCGTATTTGCCCGCCGCAAGCGCGCCGGTGGGCGAAACCTGGCTGGCGACTGCGATTTCGACGCCTTTCTCGTTGTAGGAATCCAGTTGCAGTTGCGCTTCCTGAAGATGGAACCAGCTTGTCTTGGCAGAAACGACTTCACCGTTCAGCAGGCGCACGATCGGGTCGATAGCCTGTTCCATGCGGTCGCGCACTTCGGATGTCGGAACGCCGATCATATAAGCATCGGAAGGGAGCGATCCCGGCCCCATGCCAAGGATCGTGCGCCCTTTCGTGATATGATCGAGCTGGCGAATACGGTCGGCAACCATAAAGGGGTTGTGATAAGGTAGCGACACGACGCCCATGCCCAGTTTTATCCTGCTGGTGCGCTGGGATACTGCAGCAGCGAACAGTTCCGGGCTGCCGTTGATTTCCCATCCGCTCGAATGGTGTTCGCCGATCCACGCTTCATCAAAGCCCAGCTTTTCCATCAGGACGACGCGGTCCATGTCTTCTTCCATGGCCAGCGTCGGATGTTCGTTTGAAGGGAAATGTGGTGCGATAAACGCACCGAACTGCATACGTGCCATAATACTATCCTCTTGATGTGCGTGTTCTGATTCTTGAGGATATGAATTTATTTTTTAAATAGTGAGGCACTTTGATATTAATCAAATATCATATTATTTTTTGTTTTTATATAAAATTCTATTTGTATTTATTGTACACCCCAAACATGATGCTTTTCGTGCCGATGATATTTTCTGCCCGTCCATCCTGTTGCAGAATCCCACTGCCAAACCGGCACTGACCGCAACGCAAAGCACTTTCAAACATATAGAAGAAATGGCGGCGCTACCAGCTCCGGGTTAGAGCCAACAGCACCGCCATTCACGGTTCCATATCTGTAAAAAGCAAGCGCCCCACCCGCACGCTACCACGGTGGCAGCGTGCGAGCAGATCGCATGAACAATCAGCGGAACTTGAAGCCGAAAGTCACACCGTAGGTTGCTGGCATACCCGCGAAACGGGCGGCCGAGTCAGCTGAGGAGATGACGTTGGTCCAGTAGTATTCGTTGAAGATGTTCTTGCCCCAGAGCATGACTTTCCATGCACCATCAGCCGCTTCGTAACCGAGACGCGCGTCAACCGTGGTCCAGCCCTTGAGAGCGAACGGGTTCGACACACCATCGGGAAGGAAGCAGACCGGGTTCGACGACGTGTCGACCAGGCAGCCGTCCAGATACTGCATACGCCGTGCACCGGGCTGCGAATCCGACTTGGTACGGGCGCTGACAGTCACACCGAAGAAGGGTGCGCCGCCGTTGGCCAGTTCATGACGATAATCGAGGTTGAACGTGCCCGACCATTCCGGCGTGAACGGCAGATCGTCACCCGCAAAGTTGTCTACGACACCCAGAACGTTGTAGTTGTAGGGCGCAGCCGGGCTTTCCTTGATCTTGGAGTTCAGATAGGTGATCGCACCGCTCAGCGTCAGGCCTTCCGCCGGACGTACGGTGAGGTCAGCTTCCGCACCCCAGATGCGGGACTTCGGAATGTTAACCAGCGTTTCCAGACCGCCAAAGACGATGTCGAACAAACGACCACGGATCTGCTTGTCCTTGTAGTCCATGTAGAAGGCCGCAGCGTTAAACTGCACAGCCTGATCGGCCAGCGATGCCTTGAACCCGCCTTCGTAAGCGGTGACCGATTCCTGAGTCACCGGCTCAAGCGCCACGAAGGATGCAGCAGCCAGTGTCGGGAATGAGCCAGCCTTGTAGCCGCGCGACACGTTGGCATAGAGCAGCACATCCGGGTTGACCTTGTAATCCAGGCCAAAGCGCCAGGAAACATTGTCTTCCTTCAGGTTGCCACGGAACACTTCACCGGGGACACCCTGATAATTGAGCGTGTAGCAACCTTCAGGCGCGATCGGATCGAATGCGACCCCTTCCGAATTGAAAACAGGCAGTGTGCCGAAAAGGTTGAACAGCTTGTTCACGTTGCCGTTTTCGGTCGTGTATGAACACATGTCGTTCTTGTTCTTCGAATCCGTGTAACGGGCCGAAGCCTTCAGCGTGAGCTGATCCGTCACGTCGAATTCAAGGTTGCCGAACACTGCCCAGTTTTCGATGTCCTGCTTGTTCCGCGCACCAGAGTAATTGATGTAGAACAGGCTGGAATCATAGCTGGTATTGTCGAAATAACGCAGGCCCTGATCGTCAAGAGTCTTGCTCTTTTCGTAGTTGCCACCCAGCATCCAGCGGATGCGGGAAAGAGGATCGTTCGACAGGCGAAGTTCCTGGTTGAACGACTTGATATAACCGTCGTTCTTTTCAAGGTCATAGCTGACGTAAGCCATGCCGTCACCGTCAACGCCCTGATTCTGCTTGAAGTGAGCGTAAGACGTCAGCGAAGTAAGGGTAATGCCTGCGCCCAGTTCAACGTCTGCGCGCATGGCTGCCTGCCACATGCGACGGTTGGAATAGGGCTCAAAGTTTGACTGCCCCCACTGTGCACGGGTTTCCGGCTCAAACGCACCGGCATAGCCAACGTCATTGGACGGATATGTGCCGGGGTCAGCAACAAGCGTCGACCAGTCGGCAATTCGCGGGCTGCCGAACGACCAGAGCTGCGACGGATTGCGATAGTAGTCATGAAGCTGTTCACGTTCCGCGCTCCAGTTCTGGACGCGGATGCCGACAAGCTGCTGAGCCTGCGGCTGCGACTTGTCACGCCAACCGTTGACGTTGAAGTTCAGCTTCACGCTGTCGCTGACATCGACATCGAGCAGCACGCGCCCGGCGATGTAGGACTGATGACCGTTGCTATCGTTGCGCGTCGCACTCTTCTGCCAGTCGTCACCGTTAAGGCCGGTTACGGCCACACGACCGCGCACGTTTTCAGACAACGGACCGGAGATGTAGGCGTTGCCTTCGATCGTGTTGAAGCGACCGTAGGAAAGGTCACCACCGATTTCAAAGGTATCGGTCGGCTTGGCAGCGATGTAGGGCCTGTTAACACTTAATCATATCGATGATGAGGGCGAAGTTGAGGAAAGCCCTGA
>JAGREQ010000011.1 GCA_020446465.1 Novosphingobium sp.
CCAGGAGTCTCCAGCGCCAGTCGACTCTTCTGTGTTCCCATCGAACTTTGCGAGCATCGGGTTCATATCGGGATCGAGTGGGTCGAATGGGTCCATGAGACCCTTGAAATTCAGGTTGAAACGACAAAGCCCGTCCCGACCATCGTAAAGGAATTGATAGTCTCGCGCGCCATTGCTTCCCCGCACGGACATGCCATTGGACAGAGTAAAATCTGAAAGTTTGTCCGGGCATTTGAGATGCATTGGCGCATCGCAGTAATCGACAGCCCATGCGTCCGGCACAATTCCTTGATGTATATATACAGACGAAAGGCAGACTCCCGCATTCGGGCGGGCAAGTACGTATGCATTCCCGCTGATATTCGCTTCAGGAACGGAAAAAATGAGGAACATGGTCTCGGCGTAGTCAAACTCCGTCGTACCTTCATTATGAAAATCAAGATCAGCTTCAGTGATCATTGTTATGCATCCTTTATAGCGCCGGCTATGAGTTTTGAGATGTGTGCCAGATGGATATGGGCCGATCCTGCCAACCAGCTCAACAAGATATCCTGATGGTTATTCCCGTCTCGTGCCGATGTCAGGCACGATGTCAAATCAATAATCGCGCCTTTCCAACCATTCAGGACATCATAGAAGAGCAACTTTTTCTGATCTATCGTTCTTCCGGATGCTTTTTCGTACGCTTCCAACAGTTCCTCGCGGCGGAAAAGTCCAGAATAACACATGATTCCTTCGTTATCGCGTTCTCCAAACACGGGTTGGAAATTCCACGCTATATCTTCATGGAAATCTCCGATGTGCGCCAGCTCCCAGTCAAGAATTGCTGTAATTTCGCCACTATCCTTGTCGAACAGATAGTTGCCTGTGCGGTAATCCCCATGAAGAAAAACAGGATCATCACATTCCGGTAAATTACGGCGAAGCCAGTTTTCCACAAGCGACAGAATCGGGAATGCGTCAACCGCATCGTCTTGCCAAACTTTCGCCCACCAGTTGACCTGCCATAGTGCAGGCTGATGGGGGTGAGCATCGGGTATTGAATAATGCGGCAAGTCGGCATTACGATAATCAAACTCATGTATCTTCACGAGGTTATCGACGAATTGCGGCGCGAGTCGCGCTCGCCATTCGCTTGAAAAGGCAGTGCGCAGACCGGATACCGCTGCAGTTGCTTCAGGTGGCTTGGCTACTCCTGTCACAAAGCTGGTGACGATACCGGGCTGGCCGAGTAATTCGCCATCTCCATCAAAATAGCGCACTTCGGGAACTGGAACAGTTCCTCGCATGGCACGCAATATCTCGGCTTCACGGTAACGACAGGTTTCGATAATACCCTCGAGGGGATCCAGCCGCAAAACCAGCTGCTCTTCATCATCTCCAGCACGGCGACGGAACAGGAATTGCTCCTTAGACGCACCGCCCGACATGCGGTTGAGAGCGGTCACCTGGCCGCCGTCTTGAGCAATCAGCCTTTCGAGGGCAGATCGCGCCTGTTCGTTCGTCCGGGCCGAATAAGGCCCTGTCAGACGCCGGACTTTCTTGTCTTCAAGAATCTCGAAAATGCGGGGTTCGACATCACTCGGCGAAAAAGTCGCTGGATCGGTCGTGGCTTCGGCTGTCTCGGTCATGTGGTTTGTTCCAGGCTATTTACAGCACCAGAGATTACCTCGTCGATGCTCGGCAGATTTTCAGAATCGATGTCAAATCCACTCTGCGCGAACCACGCCCGATCTCTGATCACCTGGCGCTGACTGAAAGCGAGGACTTCACTTTCCAACTGATGTTGAAAAGCAGGAGTTCCGTCTTCAGCAGCAGCGCGCACCAGAGCTTCCAGCGCACGGGCACAATCCTGGTATTTTTTTTCAGGATCAGTCGCATCTCTTGCTATCGCAGTATCAAGATCAACTGCTGCACCCTGTGTTCGGGGGCCGCCGTCAGGCTCAAGCGTACTTGCACAGGTGCACAAGTCATCCAGACAAACCTGAGCATACGGAAATATTCGGCGCCAATGCTGTTCAAGCAGGTTGAGGTGGCCGATCATTAGCGAAGCCTGCTCGCACGCCAGACTGTTGCTTGGGTCAATAGCTGGCACGATCACATCCTGCATTGAGCGGATCATGCTTGCCAACCTAATGTCGATACTGGGAGTCATATTCAGTTCTCCGGATCCAGAATTGTGAGAATTTCCTGAGAAAGAGGATAAACAACCATCGAGAGCCAGGTTAGCAGGATGTCCTGATGGTTATGCTGGGCCTTTGCAGCGCGGAGTCCTGTTGCCCCGCCCATGATTGCCAGGCTCCAGACTGAAAGAACACGATAAAATTGAAGTGTTTGGCGGCAGACTTTGCGCGCTGTTGCCCGCTCATAGGCCGCGATGAAGTCATCTTCTGTCATCAGGCTTGAGCACAGCTTTACACCGTCATCTCTGTGACAACTGAAGATTTCCGTCATGCTCAAAGCAAGATCCTGATGGAAATCGCCGATATGTGCCAATTCCCAATCAAGGATCGCTGTAATATCGCCAGTTTCCGCATCGAACAGGTAATTTCCTGTTCGGTAATCGCCATGCACCAGCACTGGTTCAGTGCATTCGGGCAAGTTCGCCCGTAACCAATTTTCGGTAACCGCTATAAGCGGATTGGCGGCTTGTTGGTCTTCTTCCCACACGCGAGACCAGTGATTTACTTCCCAAAGCGCTGGATGTCGTGGGTCGCGGTCTGGAACGGAAAAATGCTCCAACCGGGGGTCTTGCACATTAATACGGTGTATGGCCGCAAGGTGAGTGACAAATTGCGGGGCCAGTTTCGCACGCCATTCGGCGTTAAAACCCGTACCAAGCCCGGACACGCCCGACCCCGCTTCGGGAGGCTTGGTGACGCCGTTCACAAATGATGTCACCAAGCCTGGCATACCAAGCAGAGTGCCATCGTAATCGGCATAGTGTACGATCGGGACGGGAACTACATCTCTTGCTACCTTGAGCACTTCTGCTTCACGCACACGACTGGTTTCCAGAACGCCGTCGCGCGGGTCCATGCGTAAAACCATTTCACACTGACTGCCAGCACGGTCAGTCGTAAACACGAACTGTTCCTTCGACGCACCGCCCGCCATACGCCGGATATTTGATACGCGTCGCTCCGGCTCACCCCTGGCTGAGAACAAGCGCAAGAGAGCAGCCTCAACCTCTCCAGCAGATTTAATCTGGTAAGGGCCTGCATTTACTCGCGCCGGTTTCAGATCGAGCATTTCCGCAATGAACGGATCCATCACGTCTTGATCAGGTGCTCTCATATCGTCAATGACCCCAGCTATCGCCCCGGATATGATTTAGCGGCCAGCCTTCCATGTAAGTGCCATAGCCATCATCCCTTTGACTGTTTTGCCAACGGATCATTGATATAGGCGAGAAGTTATTTGCGTATGGCAGCCATGGATGGTGATTGAGCATTTGCCCGGTCAAGATATGTTCACGGCCATCAACGTCGGTCAATCGCCATTCCAGAGAACGGATCGTGATCCCATCTCGATCTGCGATAATTTTAGAGCCTGTCACTCCACGTACATCGCCATCGATTAAAACATAGCCATGTTTGAAATCATGCTCTTTTCCTGTGTCCGCATCAGGATCGAATGCAAAAATCGCATGGACGCAATAACCATCCGAAAAATGGGCATTGGCCCAGACGATAGGTGAAAATTCGTCTTCGCGACGCGGTCCCCAACTGTGATCCATGGTGGACAGGCAGTTGACAGCGAAGGAGCGTTCGCCAATTCTGGCTGAGCCGGTTACGCGCACAGCCATGTCGAAATGTGCTGAATACGCTTCACCAAACCCACTATTTTCAAGAGCCTTTTTAGGATCCAGTTCAGCCATAGGGTCCATGGTTGGATCGTGTATATCGTATGGCTCCATGAGTCCTTCGAATTTCAGATCCAGCTCAATACCGTTCTTGTTATAGCGGATTGAATAGTCTCGAATGGAACGCGCCTCAAAAATCAGGCCCGTCGGCAGTTCGAACTTTTCCGCACTTTCGGGAAGTGGGTTGTGGTTACAGAGATCTACATAAATCGAACCCAGGGGAGAGTGGGAAACATCACGAATTATCTCAAGGTCTGAAACTGTCGCGCCCACTCCTGCCCGATGTACAATATATACAAATCCCAGGATATTTTCTTCCGGAATATAAAAATTGAAATACCCTGTTTCCGCCCAGTCAAAACTTACTTTATCAGGCGTATGAAACTTGATGTCTGAATCATTGAACATGTTTGTTCACTCAATATGAGAATTAGAAATAATTAAGAATAAATCAACTTTAACAATGCCTTGAAAATTAGGCATATTCCAACGCCATGCCGTAAGTAGAAAAATTTCCGGCATGGCGCCGTTTTGACTTGTAAGAGGGAGGGTTATTACATTTTGAACCCGAGGGTGACGCCATAAGTCGCTGGCCGCCCGGCCAGGCGCCCGGTCTGGTCACTCGAAGGAATGACTGCTGTCCAGTAGTATTTGTCGAAAATATTCTTGCCCCAGAACATGATCCGCCAACTTTCATCCCCGGCCTCGAACCCAAGACGTGCATCAACAGTGGCGTATCCATCAACAGTGTACGGATGTGGGCCAACATCCGGGTGTATGCTATAGCGCGGCCCGGTTGGCAGCGTGGCCGTGCCGCCTCCGATCGCCGCATCCTGTTTGGATTTCGCGCTGACGGTAACGCCAATGAATGGCTTTCCGCCCAGAGCTTCAAAGCGGTAATCTACATCGATGACGCCGGACCACTTCGGCGTATAGGGCAGAGGATTGCCTGACAAATCCTCTACATTGGGAGTTCCCGGCGTGTAGTCAGGATTGTCCACGCCACCAAAGATGTCGAAGCCGGTATAACTCGTAATCTTTGTGTTGAGGTAAGTCACTGCGCCAGTCAGGGTCAGGCCATCCACCGGTCGAACTGTGACATCGGCTTCACCACCCCAGATGCGCGACTTGGGCACATTGACGAGCAAGTCGATCGTGCCAAAAATAAAGTCGAACAGCTTGCCGCGAACCTGCTTGTCGCGGTAATCCATATAGAAACCGGCTGCGTTGAACTGCACCTTGCGATCAAAAAGCGAAGCCTTAACCCCGGCTTCATATGCCGTCACCTTTTCCTGCGTGACAGGCAGCATTGATGTGTATGATGCGGCTGCAACAGTAGGGAAGCTACCTGCCTTGTATCCGCGTGACACGTTGGCATAAAGCAGAACGTCGGGCGTTACATCGTAATCCAGCCCAAGGCGCCAGGAAACGTTGTCTTCCTTCAGCTTTGCCTGGAACGGAATGCCTGGAATACCGGCGAATGCGCCGGGGTCAATAGGACTATAAATCGTCAGACCGGACGGCAAGTCCACATCAAGCTGCAAGGAATTCAATGTATAGCTCTGGTCTGGGCCAATCGGGTCAAACGGAAGGCCGGACAATGAGCCAAGAACATTAAACAGCGCATTCACATTGCCATTCGTACGAGTGTACGAGCCGTTCCGAGCGCGAATACGTGAGTTCGTATAACGGGCGGCAGCTTTCAATGTCAGCTCTGGGGTTAGATCGTATTCGAAGTTTCCGAACGCGGCGATGTTACGAATGTTCTGGCGCAGCCGATCTCCGCTGGAATTGATATAAAAGTTATTGGCAAAATAGTTGCCATTTGCAAAATATCGTATTTCAAGATCTTCAAACGTCTTGCTCTTCTCGTAATTCGCTCCGAGAATCCACCGGAAAGAATTGTTGACCGAATTGGCCAGCCTCAATTCCTGATTGAACGATTTGACGGTGCCGTCTGAAGACGTGAAATCATAGGCGACAATCGCCATGCCGTCACTGTCAATGACCTGATCTTGCTTGTAATCCACATAGGAGGTCAGCGATGTCAGGGTAATATCGCTGGTGACGTCCAGATCTCCGCGCAGGAATGCCTGCCACATACGGCGATTTGCGCGCGGCGTGAATTCGTTCACACTTGCTGCTGCGGGGTCGCTGCTGCCACCTGCATTCTGCACCGTCGAGGTAGAAGGATCGAGCCATTGGGTCGACCAGTCGGCATTGCGTGGGCTAAGTTTTGTATATGGGTAGCTCAGATTGGCCGAAGGTGCGCCAGGAATGTAAGGTGGCGTATAGGCGTTGCGAAGCGGATCATCGATAGCAGGTGCCGTCTGCGGCGGCTGGGATGGATCGGTGGTTACGGCTTCGTGCCGAGCGATCGATTGTTGCGCCTGCGGTTCCGATTTGTCACGCCAACCGTTCACATTGAGCTGGAAGCGCAGGGCTGACGTTGCATCCCAGTCAAGCAAAAAGCGGCCAGCAATATAGGATTGCGCACCGTTCTTGTCGCCTTGGCGGGACGTGCTGCGCTGCCAGCCATCTGAATTGGCCCCGGTCACTGCGACACGTCCGCGCAAACCATCAGCGATCGGCCCGGAAATATGAGCATTTCCTTCGATCGTATTAAATCGGCCGTATGTGATATCGCCACCAACCTCGAGAAAATCAGTCGGTCGTTTGGCGATATAGTTGATCGCGCCGCCTGTCGAGTTCTGTCCGAAAAGCGTGCCCTGTGGCCCCTTGAGAACTTCGACACGTTCCAGATCAAATGCAGAATGTGCTGTCAGTACGGGAAAGGCCAGCGGTGCCTGGTCAATATAAACCGTCACTGCCGGGTAGACGCCAAGAGAGTTTTCGTTGAAACCCACGCCGCGCAGCGTGAGGATTGGTGTGTTTGTTGCGCTGGGCGCAAAACTGAGGCCGGGCACCGTATTGGCGATATCCTCAACCGAAGTAACCCTGCGCTCGCTCAGCACATTGCCTGTGATTGCGGTAATTGTCAGGCCTACATCGTTTATGTTCTCTGCGCGTTTATTGGCGGTAACCACAATTTCACCATTACCGATGGTGCCTTGCGTTTGTGCGTGAGCAGTTCCTGCCAGTGCACAAACCAAAAGTGAACTGCTCGCTGCAAACAGCGATTTCAATTTCAAGCTCATTTCAGACCCTCCCATTTGCTTGGTTAAAACACTCAGCACGACCAAACTTTCGACCGGAATGCTGATCGTATTTTAGCTTCCACGGACCACCCTAAAGAGTCAATGGTTTAATCATTTGACTATTCTTCTTTTAACACATCGGGACGGCGAATCCAGATGTGCAATGTAATACATTACATTTATGCCAATGCAAGATGCTTGTGCGCGCCCCTGTGATTTACCTTCAGGTCGCGTAAATGGCTGAGTTGCGGCAAATCTATGCACCAGCGACGAGAATCGAATCTGGCGTGTGACTTTTCGAGATGTGAGGTGGCGCTGCAGGCAGGCCTGAAGTATTAGCCCTCAGAACTCGGTTTAGAAACTCAGGCTGACCTTGCCGATCTGCGGATCATGGGCATGGCGGTAGCGGCGCAAGGGAATGTCGTTGCGGATTTGAGCGTAGCCTCGCCAAGGACTTTGAACAGGCCAGGGCCTCGATCAAATTCTTCGCTCGCATCATCGCAAGTGTATAAAATCATATCATGTGATTTTGAATCAAACTCTCAGGCCGGCAACGTCATGTTTGTGGTGTTCTGAAATGATCACAACTTTATTACCACCTTGCCTTCATAGCCACCGCCAAACAGGCCAGCAAATGCGACTGGGGCTTGTTCAAGACCTTGAAAAATTTTTTCGAATATAATGATTTCGTCTCGGTCCGCGCGGCCTGCCAGCCAGTTGACAGCTTCGGCATTTTCTTCGGGAGTGAGGAGAAAGGCGTTGAAGCCGCGCATGGTTAACGACTTTTCGATCGCTGCAAAGAAATTGGCGGGGCCGCTGCGGTAATCTCTACTTTCGTATTGGGAAATCGCTCCACACAGGCCAATACGGCCATAGGCTTTCATGCAATTCAACGTGCGATCGAGCATTTCTCCGCCGACATTGTCGAAATAGCAATCGAGTCCTTCTGGCGCTTCGCGTGCGATGAAGTCATCCAATTGTTCCTGCCGGTAATCCATAGTGGCATCGACGCCGACTTTGTCGCGCAGCCATCGAGCCTTCTGTTCTGAACTGCATGTTGCAAGGACGCGCGCGCCGCGTAATTTTGCAAGCTGACATGCAATTGACCCGACAGCTCCGGATGCTCCTGAGATAAGGACCGTCTCGCCTTGTCGCGGTTGTAATACTTTCTCGATACCAAGAAACGCAGTGATACCAGTTAGCCCGAGTGCACTTAGATACCAATTCAGAGGAGCATCGGAATTGGGCAAGATTGAAAGTGTGTCAGCTTTCGCGACAAAATGCGTGCGCCAACCATATGCGCTGGCAACAGCTGTGCCGGCGGGGAGTGCCGGATCGCTCGATCGCTCGACAATGCCGATGGCAGCCCCATCCATTACATCTCCCGGCTGCTTCTGCGGCACGAAACCTTCCTGGCCGGTAAGGACAAGCCTCATATATGGATCGACTGACATCCAGATGTTGCGAACAAGGATGTCGCCCTCGCCAAGCGGCGGGAGCGACACCTCTGCAACTTCAAAATTGTCAGCTTTCAGGTGTCCTTGTGGGCGTTCCTTCAGTCTGATTTCACGGGCCATAGTCCAGTCAGGCCGGAACCTTGAGGCCAGCTGACATCTTGCGAAGCTCTGGCATGACCTGTTCGGAAAACAGCTTCAGGCTGTTTTGTGCCACATCGAAAGGCATGCCACCGGAAGATACAATCAACATCGCATTGAAATCTCCGATCAGTTCCATGCGTTCGCGATACTTCTCGATGACTTGTTTCGGAGTGCCGTAGTTTTGCGCCTCGATGTAGGTCTTCTGGGATTCTTCCAGGCCAGCCGACTTGATAAGGTCAGCACCGGACTGATAACTTTCGTACCCACGGATATTCTTGAAGTGATCGCCGGCAAATTCGTAGTGATCGGTCACTGCGATGAAATGGTTGCCGATGTGTTCGTATGCCAGGCGGTGAGCTTCTTCTTCATCTTCATGGATGATCGTCACATCCGTCAGCATTGGCGGCGGTGCTTCGCGACCATGAATTTCACGGAATTTTGCACGGTAATTTTCGATCATCGGTACGTGGCGCTCAAAAGTGTACTGAATGAATGTCATCATGCTGCCGCCTAGGACGGCTGCGGATTCGGTTGAATCCGGTGACATTGCGACGCAGTAAAGATCGTCACGATAACCACGAAGCGGACGTGGACGAATGTCGACACGGGGTTGGTCGAAAATACCGCTCGTGCTTTCCATGTAACCGTTGTCGAGAGCGTCAAGGACCAGGCGGGCACCTTCCTCGAACCGGGCGCGAGCTTCTTCCATGGGAACGCGGAAACCACGGTATTCGCGCCGGGCGAGACCACGGCCAATGCCCAGTTTGACTCTTCCGGGGGCATAGTATTCGAGCATGGACATCTTTTCGGCCACGCGAAGAGGGTCATTCCACGGCAGGATTACGGCACCCGGAACCAGATTGGCATTTTTGGTATGCGAAGCCAGATGTGTCAGAAACTGGATGTTGTCAGGGCAAAGGCCATAATCTTCGAAATGATGTTCGACGCACCAAAGTGAGTCGAATCCTAACCGGTCGGCAGAAATGGCCAGATCGATTTCGCCCTGCCACATTTCCTGATCGCTCAGATCCTTGTGCCAGTTTTGCATGACGTTCAGATGTCCGATTTCCATGTCAATTCCTCTCTAAATCCCAACGCTTTTCGTATTTTTGTGCAGCTTATTGGCTGCCAGAATCGTGTTTGTGCATGTAGACTTAACCCGATTATGCATTTCTAGCAACACAAGTGTTGCGAATTTATAAGAATCTCATTAGCGTTGCGGAATGCGGTCTTGCGGGGCATTGGTGTCAGATATGTTGTTGCCGTCATAAATAATGTTTAGAAACAAAATTATAATATAAATACCATTGATTTTTCGGGTAATTCATGTGCTGAAATTTTTTTCACGGTAACGTGGAAATGGGCGCTATTGAGGCTCGTAAGGTGCGGTAATGGAGAGGTGAGTAATTATGCCGAGTCCCGAATCAGACTATGTCCTGCAAATGAACAGGGATTTGCGCGACGCGTGGTTGGCTGACCCTAATTACACATTCGATGACATGAGAAGGATTTTTGAAGACTGGCTTGGCCAGTTTGAAATTCCTGAGAAAACCCGGCTGAATGAGGTTACATGCAATGGTGTTCCATGCATCTGGGCAGATACTCCGGATGCAGACCAAAGTAAGATCATCATTCATTACCATTCTGGTGGCTATATTCTTGGTTCGGCGCACGGTTACCGATCATTCGGGGGCTTCCTGTCTGCTGCAACGGGGGCAAAGGTGCTGCTGGTAGATTACAGGCTTGCACCGGAAAATCCCTGCCCGGCTGGCGTTGACGATGGAATCGCAGCCTACCGTTGGGTGTTGGAGCAAGGTTTTGACCCTTCGCAGGTGGTTCTGTGCGGAGACTCAGGCGGGGGCGGGCTTGTTCTCGCAGCGCTACAGAAATTGCGCGATGCTGGCGCGCCGATGCCTGCATGTGGCGTTGCCATTTCACCGCTGGCTGATTTCGCATTCAGCGGAGAATCCTACAAGGAGAATGCTCCACGCGATCCATTGGTCAATGCTGATTTTCTCAACGCCTTGGGCCAGACATATTGTGGGGAGTTCGCGCCGACAAATCCCGCAGTGTCACCTCTCTATGGCGAATGGAGTGGTTTGCCGCCGTTGATGATTCTGGCGGGCGAGATAGAAATGATGCGCGATGATGGCAAACAATGTGCCGAGGCTGCGCGTGCGGCCGGAGTCGATGCAACTTACGTCCAGGGCGAAGGTATGGCGCATATCTGGCCGTTATATGCCGATCGCTTGCCCGAAGCGCGCGATGCGTTGGCCACTATCGGCACATTTGTTCGCAAACACATGTGTGCAAAACGATGACAGGGGCGTCCGTCACGATTGTAACTGGCGGTGGTTCGGGGATTGGAGCCGGGGCGGCGGAGTTGTTGGCGGAACGTGGGCATCGCGTGATTGTCGGAGACTATCGCCCGGATACGGCTGAGGCGGTGGCTTGCGCAATCAGGGCCGGGGGTGGTGATGCTTACGCCCTGTCGCTTGACATCAGTGATGAGAAATCGTGCAGCGAATTCTTCTCCGGGATTGCGCGGCGCGGCGATGTTGCAACGGGCCTCGTGAATGCGGCGGGTATCACAATTGCCTGTCCGTTTGAGGATTTCCCGCTCGATGCCTGGCGTCAGGTGGTCGACACCAATCTTGTTGGTGCGATGATGATGTCGCAGAAGTTCGTCCGGCAGATTGGCGATCTCCCCGGTGCGATTGTCAATGTGACCTCAGTGATGGCGCATTTCGCAGGGCTGAACCTTTCGCCATACATCGCAGCCAAGGGTGGCCTTGCAATGTTGACGCGGTCGCTTGCGGTCGAATTGTCGGGGCGCAGTATCAGGGTCAATGCCGTCAGTCCCGGTTATATTGAAACCGGCATGACCGAGCGTGTGCTGAAAGTCGAAACTTACGCGCGTTCAGTCCTCGCGCGCACGCCATTGGGGCGCTTCGGTCAACCGTTGGATGTCGCGCGGGTGATTGCCTTCCTGCTTTCGGATGAGGCGGGCTATGTCACGGGGCAGGTCTTGCCCGTGGATGGTGGCATGACAGCCGGCGATGCTACGCTCGCTTCACCCTCACAGCAGGAAATCGAAAATGCTAATCGTTGATCGACCACACATTTTGTGGGAGAGTGCTTTATGAATAACAAAGTCATTATTACCTGCGCCGTGACGGGTGGTGCGCATACCCCAAGCATGTCAGACGCACTCCCGGTTACTCCAGAAGAAATTGCCGGGCAAGGCATAGCCGCGGTTGAGGCCGGCGCAGCTATCCTCCATCTTCATGCACGGCAACCTCATAACGGGATGCCCACGGGTGATCCAGCTGTCTATCAGCAGTTCTTGCCCGTTTTAAAGCAGCGGACAGATGCAGTGCTAAACCTCACAACTGGCGGTTCTGCGACAATGCCGGTAGAAGAAAGATTGCTTGCGGCACGACAATTCAAGCCGGAAATGTGTTCGCTTAATATGGGTTCAATAAATTTCGCTTTTTTTGATGTCGCAAAGAAAATAAAGAAATGGAAACACAATTGGGAGGAAGGATATGTATCCAATTCTGATGATTACATCTTCCGCAATACCTTCCGGGATATAAAAACTATCCTTTCAACCATGAACGATGCCGGAACGAGATTTGAGCTGGAATGTTACGATCTTGGCCATCTCTATAACCTTGCATATTTCGTTGACCGTGGGCTGATTAAGCCACCATTTTTCATCCAGATGATTTTTGGTATTCTTGGAGGGATGGGGCCAGATCTTGAGAATCTGACCTTTATGAAAATGACTGCGGACCGCCTGTTTGGATCGGAAAACTTTCAGTGGTCAGTATTGGCGGCCGGGCGCCATCAGATGCCGTTCCTTACGCAGGCTGCGTTGATGGGAGGCAATGTTCGCGTTGGACTTGAAGACAGTCTGTTTATCACGCGTGGGGAGATGGCGACATCAAACGCGCAACAGGTTGAAAAAATCGTCCGAATTATCCGGGAAATGGGTCGCGAACCGGCGACACCTGCAGAAGCCAGGCAAATGCTTGGGTTAAAGGGTGCTGACAGAGTGGAGTTCTGACCATGAAAATTATTGATATATCGGTCCCGCTTGAAGGGGATGTGGCGTCGGACCCGCCCGGATACCGGCCAGAGATCGACTATGTGAGCCACGCGCAATCGCTGGAAGGTTTACAGGCGTTTTTCCCTGGTCTTGCGGCTGAAGAAATGCCGGATGCAGAAGCCTGGGCGATCGAATTTGTAAAACTTAACACCCATAATGGCACGCATCTTGATGCGCCTTACCATTTCGCCTCGACAATGAACAAAGGTGAACGGGCCATCACAATCGATGAAGTGCCGCTCGATTGGTGCTTTCGCCCTGGTGTGAAGCTGGATTTCCGGCATTTCGATGATGGCTATATTGTCACGGCGGATGATGTCGAAGCAGAGATGGAGCGAATTGGTCATGATCTGCAGGCCTACGATATCGTAGTGGTGAATACGGCTGCAGGCGCACGATACGGGCAGGATAACTACGTGTCATCAGGCTGTGGTATGGGGCGTGATGCGACAATGTGGTTACTCGAACGTGGCGTTCGCGTGACTGGAACGGATGCGTGGAGTTGGGATGTTCCTTTCACCTATACGGGCGAACGCTATGCCGAAACAAAGGACGCATCGCTGATATGGGAAGGACACAAGGCGGGGCGTGAAATCGGGTATTGCCACCTTGAAAAGTTGCACAATCTGGAAAGCCTGCCTGCCAACGGTTTTACCATAGCCTGTTTTCCTGTGAAAATCCGCGCTGCATCAGCAGGATGGACGCGCGCTGTCGCGATTATGAATTAACGATGCGGCCTGATTTTGAGAGGTTCCTCAAAGGCTATGCTATCTTGAAAATATTTTCACAAGTTTTCTAAATGGGGTTGGTTCTTTGAATACCATAGATGAAAAGAAACCAGTCGAAATCGAAAGACATGGTTCAGTTTTGTTGATTGCGATCAATCGGCCTGAGCGTCGAAATGCTGTCAATCACGAAGTGTCGGTTGCAATCGCCGAGGCGCTGGACTTGTTGGACAACGATAACGAATTACGTGCCGGTATAATCACAGGTAGGGGGGGGAACTTCTGCTCTGGCATGGATCTGAAAGCATTTTTGGATGGAGAACGTCCGGAACTGGAGGGGCGCGGGTTTGCTGGCGTGTGTGAGGCGCCACCTGCTAAACCACTCATTGCAGCGGTCGAAGGCTTCGCATTGGCAGGTGGTTTCGAACTGGTATTAGCTTGTGATCTGGTTGTTGCATCAGAAACAGCGGTTTTTGGTTTGCCAGAACCCGCCAGAGGGCTGGTCGCCGGATCAGGTGGGTTGTTGCGACTGGGGAAAAAGATCGCACCAGCTATCGCCATGGAATACGCTCTCACGGCAGCGCAAATGCCTGCGAAAGTTGCGCAGCAGTGGGGCCTCGTCAATCGCCTCGCATCACCAGGCGCTGCACTGGATGATGCTTTGCAACTGGCCGCAGAAATTGCCGGAAATGCCCCGTTATCGGTTATGATGAGCAAGCGTATCATGTTGGAATCGCGCACATGGTCGGACGGGGAAATGTGGGATATGCAACGCCCTCTGTCGGAATCGGTCATCAATTCGCAAGATGCCCGCGAAGGGGCCTCTGCCTTTGCTGAAAAGCGCAAGCCAAACTGGAGCGGGTGTTAAGCAGATGGCGGCAGGCATTTCACAAAACGCAGAGTTGCTTCGAGCCTTTGCAGTAGATTTCCTGACTTGTCATAATCCTGAGGTCGCAAGGCGCATCATGCACCCAGGCTATTGTCTGTCGATCAGTGGCCACCTGCTTTCAGGCAGGGAAGAGCAGTATCTGCCCGCAACAGTGGCTCAGCTTGATCTTTTTCCGGGGCTGTGTGTCACTGTGCATGATGTTATTTTGGCGCCAGACGCAGTTGCCATGCGTTTTACCGAACATGGCGTTTCATCACGTGAGGGGAAGGTATCCAGCTGGGGTGGTATTACGCTATTCAGGATTCAGGACGGAACTTTGCGGCAAGGTTGGGCAGAGGAAGATTACTATGCCCGCAAACTTCAGCTCAGATCCGGCAAAGTCAACACTATTCGCGCGCCGCATCCAGCACCGTGGGATGAAGTGATTCATCTGCCGAATTCGGAAACGGAAGAAGCCATACGCGCTTGGCTCACATCTCCTTGCAATCTGATATGCGGCGTCGATGAAATCAGTGTGGGCGGGCCGATGCTTTCTGATTTAATTAAAGTAGATATATTTGAAGTTTCTACTCTCTTTACTGCTGGTAACCGAGGTGCCTTTCATGGCAATATTCTAGGGAAATATATAGGCGGATTCCCTGAAATTAAAGACGGGGATCAGGGCAAGGATATGCGAATCCCTGTTGCGGTGATGGCCGATGTCATCGATGGTAAAGTATCCAACGTACAAATTTGCGCTGATCGACTTGGAACTAGTCGAAGGTTGTCATCTTAGAGCATTTTCTGATTTGTTAGAATAAGATCGAATATCCTACATTGCTTTTTACTGTGATTTTCTCGCCGCCTAGTGATTCCACCTGGCTCGAAATCGCTCCAACTGTTTGGATCCGGGTTTGATGTGAGCCTCTGGACGAATGTCCGATGACGGCATAACTCATACCAAATGATTCTCGGCAATCCCGGAGCGATCAGGGTCATAGTGGGGAAATATAATGCTCAGAAAAATTCCGCGCAGCGAGCGGAAGACAGTGATTCTTGATGCCGTTGAAACATTGATTTTGCAGCGTTCAAGTACCGAATTTACGATGCACGAACTGGCCAGTTATGTCGGAATAAGTCCAACGACGTTCTATAATGTTTTCGGTTCCAAAGGGGCTGTCCTGTATGCACTTCTTAACCGCGGCCTCGACGAGATCATCAATGGACGAACGCCGTTCGTTAAGGGAGATCATCCGGCAATCTATGCTATCGAAAGTATGACACATGCCGCTCACATCTTCATCAAGCGGCCCAATCTTTTTCGGCCACTTTACAAGTTTCAGCTCAGCGAAAGGGATATGGCTGACCGGCCGACCTATCTCAATCGCGGCTTTGAATATTGGCGCCGCTCGCTACAAGGCCTGACGATTGAAGGTTACATTACTCAAGATAACAAAGGGGGCTGGTTGACTGTCGACAATCTTGCGCTGGTTTTGCAGACTCACAGTTCCGGTGTGATCGATCTATGGGTGCAGGAAGACCTGAACGATCAGGAATTTATAGCGCGTATGACATTTGACGCAGCATTGATTGTCAGTGGTGTTGTGACTGGCGATGCCCGTGCTGAAATCGCAAAATTGATTGAAAAAATAGAGCCTTGCCCTGGTCGATTTACATTTGTCTGATTTTGGTTTCTATGCTGATAAGTTGATAATCCCCTTTACGCCTGGGTCACTCAACTCCAGTTTCAACGATACTCTGTTCGATTATTTTTCTCAGTTCGAATTTCTTGATCTTGGTTCCCGACATAGGCCATTCATTGACGAAACGAACGTACTTCGGAATCTTGAAGTTCGCGATTGCTCCTTTGCAAAAGTCTATGATTTCCTGTTCTACAAGCGTTGTGCCAGGCACAACTTCGACAAAGGCAGCAGGAACCTCGCCATAGTAATCATCCGGTGCAGAAACGACTGCCACCAGCATCACCTTGGGGTGTGTCAGGATGTGACCTTCAATCTCGGCGGCTGCAACGTTTTCACCACCAACCTTCAGCATATCTTTTATGCGACTGATGAAGATATACTCATTATCAGGCGTCTTGCTGAGAAGATCGCCCGTATGAAACCACCCTTGCGGATCAATTGCGGCATCTGTGGCTTCCGCGTCTCCATAATAATCACGCAAGCACGAAGGGCCGCGCACGACCAGTTCACCGGGCGTCCCGTCAGCAAGTTCTTCGCCACTAAGGGGATCGACAATCTTCGCCTCCATGTCTGAAAGTGGCGTGCCGGCAGTTGTGCATCGTGATTCAAGGGAGTCGCTTGCCTTGCCAATGCAGAGCCAGCCACCAACTTCGGTGCATCCGGTGTTCGACACTTGCGGAACTTGTGGCAGCATCTCTTGCATTAATGCCAGACGCTCAGGGACGCCGACATTCAACACCAGCCGTGCAGATGAAAAATCCTCTGCACGAAATTCAGGGTGAGTCAGAACCTGCATCCATATCGTTTCAAAACTGGGGAAGAGTATGGTGCATTCCTCGTCCACCATCTGCCGCAAACTTGGGCCAGCCTCGAAGAAGCCTGCATGGTGTAATGATGCCCCCGCAGCCTGCGAGGCAAGAAAGGGGGTCCATCCGCCCGTATGAAAAAGAGGGAGCGGCGTCCAGAAACGATCTTTTTCGGTTAATTGAAGGCGTTCCGCCACCGCCTTGGCCTGATGCAGCATGGCCCCATGCGTGTGCAGGCAGGCCTTCGGCATGGCGGTTGTGCCCGATGTATAGATGATCCGGGCGGGAGTGTCGGGCCCAACTCTTGAAAGCGTATCGCCAGTTACCTGATCATTCGTGGTGTCGAACACACCATCTTGGCAGATCGATTCAAATTCCAGTGCTTGCGTTCTTTCCGATACGCCACTTGCTTCTATGACTTCCG
>JAGREQ010000119.1 GCA_020446465.1 Novosphingobium sp.
CCACTACGATAATCAGATACTGCACTTGCGTGTTGCGTTCCGACAGGCTGGTGCGAAACCCGTAAAGGCGGGCCATGATCGCCGCCGTCAGTGCAATGGTCATCAGGTTGGTAAAGAACAGCAGCAACGCGCCCCAGAACACAGTGCCGTTAAGTGTGGCAAGGCCAAAGCCGACCACGGCAAGCGGCGGCATCAAGGCGGTAGCAATGGCCACGCCGACGACTGTGCCTTCCCGCCCGCGGATCATCGCGTAAGCGCCGGCCAATGCGGAAAAGAGCGCCACCAGCAGATCGAACAGATTGGGCCGCGTGCGGGAGGCAATTTCGCTCGTGACTGTCTGCAAGGGGGAAACAAACACGATGAAGGCGCAAAACAGAATGGAGAGCACCGTTCCGATGGCGAGCGACTTCGCGCTCTGCTTCGTCCAGCCGAAATCCCCGATCGCCAGTGCAAACCCAAGGCCCATGATCGGCCCCATCAATGGCGACAGCAACATGGCGCCGATCACAACGGCCGGGGAGGAAAGCAGCAGGCCGAGAATGGCAATCCCCGCCGACATCATCAGCATGAACAGGTAACGCGCAGACAGCGCGCACTCTTCGCGCCGCTTTTCGATCACCTCGCCCTGATTGACAGTGCCGACAACACTCTGCCGCCACCAGAAGCGCCAGCTCCAGACCACATGTGCGAAGTCACTGGGGGGCTTTGTTTCAGGGGTGCTTGCCATTGGTCAGAAATCTCCCGCGCACGCTATTGCGTTACGCACTCTGTTATCTGGATATTCTGACCTGGCAAACAGGCTTTTCACACGATCTGTGCTGAATGGCCTGCGCAAGCCCTTGCCAGCGAAGGGATTCGCTGCCACGCCGTCTGGCAGGAGTTCCGCCCTTATGCAGATCACGCTACCCCATAACCTTTCGCGCGAGGAAGTGCGAAACCGATTGCGCGACAAGGCGCAGGATATTCTTGGTCAGGTGCCCGGCGGCATGGCCGAGGTTGAAACATCCTGGCCGGCTGAAGACCGCATGGCACTGTCTGTCAGCGTAATGGGGCAAGTGATGAAAGGCGATATTGCCATTGCCGACAAAGACGTAACGGTGACGCTGGAACTTCCCTTTACGCTGACATTCGTCCAGCCGATGATCGAAGGGACAATCCGCGAAAAGGGCAAGGAACTGCTTGCCTGAACGACCTGCCGCACTGTTATAGACGACGGTCGAGTTCCAGAAAGCTCTGCGGAATGCGCAAACTGGCAGAGGCCAGACGTGTCTCTCTGACGAACAGCGTTAGCGCCCACATCATAAGGGCGATCGCAAGCATGAAAATGCTGGCCGCCATGATGTGCAGGTCAAGCTCTGCCAGCTCCTCGACAAACAGCAGCACGACAACAATACCGATCATCAACCCGCTCATGACCAGTAGCAGGATTGCCCGCCCGATCAGCGTGATCCGCTTGTCCAGTGACCGGATTTCCAGCACGACAGCATCGTGATCGCTGCCCTGGGTCTGGGCGTAACGGTCCAGCAGCAGGCGCGAACGGTCCACAATTCTGCCCAACCGGGTGGATAGCAGATTAAGCAGGTTTCCGATCGCCACCAGCAGAAACACAGGGGCAAGCGCAAGCTGGATAGTCTGGGCGATCATGCGGCAAGATATTCCGCATTCTCTGGAAACTGGCAAGCGCAACTGTCACCGATGCCATCGGTCACGGGCCGACGGTATGCACAAGGCTCAACGAGCCATTGTATAACAGCCTTCAATAGAACCAGCGTTGCCGCCAGGCATATTTGCCAACTATCGGATTGCCCGCTCCATCGGCAGCGGGACGAAACCGGAAGCGGCTGGTCGCCAGTTCGCAAGTGATAGCATCGGCCCGCGGATCAGGGCTGGGTTTCGTCACGCGGCAATCGCTTACACGTCCGTCAGTGCCGACCGTCAACACAATTGTGACGCTGTGGCCGATACGCAAATCGCGCGTCTTTTTGGGATAATCCTTCGATGAACTGATATCGCCGGCGATCTTTTCCAGCTTGCGCGCCACGACGCCGCCCTGACCGGAACCATAATGCCCGCTGCCCGTGCCGCTTCCTTCACCACCTGCCCCCGTGCCATCGCCCGCATCTTTCGCGCCTGACCTGTCGGCCGATCCGGTTGAGGATGCGCGCGGCGCCGGACTGGGTTTGACGGGTATTTTTACGTCTGGCGCGGTGACTGGCCTGGGCTTGGCTTTCTTGCCTTCCTCCGCCGCAGCGCCTTCATCCGGCTCCGGGCTTGGTTCAGGGCTGGGCGTTGCAGAAGGCGTCGGCGTGGGTGTCGTGACAATCACCGTTATCGTGGACAGCGCGCGCTCAATAACCTGTCCGGGTAAATCGGGGGCAAAGGCCCGCACCAACCCCGCTATCGCAACGATATGGAGCAGGACCACGATGATAGCTGTCCAAACTTTCGTGCTGCGGCTGGTTCCGATTTTTGCCTCACCGGGCACATGCACCTCACTGACAGTCCGTTTCGCGCACAAGCTATCAGGGACACCTTCCAAGGAAAAGCAAAGCCTTGTCCGCCATGTGCAAGTGGAATCAGAAACGTGCCAGGGGAAGAAGCAAGGTAGCAATCGCGCCAAACGCCACTGCGACACCGTAGGGAACTTTCATCGTCCGGGCCGCACTCAACGACTGGCGGCGCAAGACACCGGCAACGATCATCCCGATCACCAGCAACAGGCCCGCAACCGATGTCCAGAACAGCAGCGTCACGGCCTTGGCCAGCGGCACGGCAAGCGCACATGCCGCGTAGAATTTCGCGTCGCCGCCGCCAATCCAGCGCAAGGCAAAAAGCCCCATGCCGACAACAAGCACGATCACCGCGTGCAGGGCTGCACTGCCCAATGCGGCCACATTAGCTGCCGACAAGGTGTAGGCAACCGCGCAAACCGCAAGTGCAATCACCAGCAAGTTGGGAATACGCCGCGTCCGTATATCGGATACCGCGCCCGTCAATATCAGCAGGAGGCAAAGCCCCAGCGCAACATAAGCAATCATCTACCGATAGCGACCCGCTGGGGGTAAGCCACTGCCGATTGCGACGCCGCAGGCGAGGTCACTATCCGCACTGTTGCAGGACGCGATGCAATGGCTGCACGCACCGGATAGTCCTGCTGTTTAACCGCCGGGCTGATACGCGCCTGCATCCGCCCGGAAACCTGCACGACAGATCGGGATGGTGCAGGATCGCTTACCGTGACAAGCGACTTCGCAGCCTGCGTCGCGGGTGCAACGCTCTCTCCGCTGCTGGCAAGGAAAACCGCACTGGCACCAGCACGCATCAACTTTGTTTGCGGCAGGCCCATGCGGATGACAGCCCGGCCCGTGTCCACCAGCCGTGGTTCATGTCTGGCAGCAGCAGCCAGAACGCCGGAGGGTGCGGGCGCTTCGGCAGGCTGCGCCGCAGCCTTTGAGGCAACAGCCATTTGTGCCATGTCAGCGCGAAGATGGGAAAGGTTTGCCATATAACGCGGGTTGCCGGGGTCAGCGCGGCTGGCTTCGAGAAAGAAGCGTTCGGCCAGATCGGCCCGTCCCAGCTTCACATAAGCAACCGCCATGCCGTTATAGGCATCACCGGCATAATCAGGATGATAGCGCGCCTGACGAAACGCGACCAGCGCCGCGCCATAGCGCTGCCGGTCCATCAAAGTCCGGCCCATGGCGATCCGGTCCGCGAAATAATCGGCAAGGTCCACATCGGCACTGGAAAGGCGGCCTGACGAAGACCCATTGCTGCCGAACAAGGCATTGCAGGCTGACAATCCCGGCGCGGCAAGGGCAAGTGCAACAAGGGCGATCGTGCGTTTCATCGGCTCAACCTCCAGAAAAAATAGGAATGAGTTGCCGCACCACCCGAATGGCGGCAGGCAGCATCAGAACCCCGATCATCACCGGCAACATGCAGGCGACGAGCGGCACGGAAATGAGAACGGGCAAGCGGTGCGCCTTTTCTTCTGCCCGCATCTTGCGCTTTTCGCGCATTTCGGACGCATAGACGCGCAGCGTCGTGGCAAGGCTGGTGCCCAGCTTGTCAGACTGGATCAGCAGCGTCGTGAAGGACCGGATTTCATCGACCCCGGCCTTGTCCGCCATCCTGCGGAATGCTTCCTCGCGCGAAGCACCGGCGCGCAAATGCAGTGTCGTGCCGGAAAGCAATTCAGCCACAAGCGGGTGCGACAAGACCATTTCACGACCCACACGGTCAATCGCCGCTTCGATCCCAAGGCCCGCTTCCACGCATACAAGCATGAGATCGAGACAATCGGGGAACCCGTGAATGATCGCCTCACGCCGCCGATCCGCCTTCGCACGAACGAACAGGTTCGGGATATACAGCCCCATCAGCGCCAGTCCGACACAGACAAGGTAGAGCTTCAGAACCGAAGGCGGCTCCCCCTTTGAATAGGCGAACAGAATATAGGCGATTGGCAGGGCAAAGATCAGCAGCAACCTGATCAGGGTGTAAATGCGCGGTGCGGCAGGCGACGTAAAACCGGCAGCAACGAGCTGCTGGCGCAGCTTGTCATCCTTGGAATCGGCAAGGCTCAGGCCCGCCTTTTCGATCGAATCTGCAAGACGCGCCCAGGCCGAACTTGTCTTCTGGCCTCTTAGCGTTTCCCCACCTTGCGCCACGACGCCAGGCCGGGCGACGATTTCATCCAGACTTTCCCGCACGGCAGAACGGCGCAGGAAAGTCGTGATCGCGCCAAATGCCAGCAGGACGACCAGCCCGAAGACCCCGAGGAGAACCGCAATTCTGGCGAAATCACTGTCTGCAATCAGTCCCAGCATATCACACCTTCAGGTCGATCATCTTGCGGATGGTCAGCACACCGACAGTGTAAAGCAGCATGAGACCAATAAAGCCGTATGTAAAAATGGGGTCCTGCGCGACATTCAGGTAGAAGCTCGGATTGATCGAAAACAGGAGAACGAAAGCAAATATCGGCAGCGCCGTCAGCATCCAGCCGGTCATCCGGCCTTCGGAACTGAGCGCCCGCACTTTCATGTACATGGCCGCCCTGTCGCGGATAACCTTTGAAAGGTTTTCAAGAATTTCCGCCAGATTGCCGCCGGTTTCGCTTTGCACGGACAGCGAAACGACGAACATCCGCATATCATCAAGATTCCAGCGTTCCGCCATGCCTTCCAGCGCATCGCGCAAATCCGCGCCATAGGACACTTCATCTGCCACGAGGCCGAATTCACTGCCGATCGGATCTTCCATTTCCTTGGTCAGCAGGTCGATTGCTGCGGCAATGGGATGGCCAGAGCGCAGCGCGCGCACGAAGATGTCGAGTGAAATCGGGAACTGGGTCTCAATCCGTTTGCGACGGCGCTGTGCGATCATGCTGACGATAAGAACGGGTATGACAACAGCGGCACAGAAACCGACCGCCAGGATAAGAAGGATCGTTCCGCTGGTGAACCGGAACCCGGCCGCGCTGGCGCCAAACAGCATGATTGCGCAAAGCAGGATGAACAGGCCAAATATCCCCACAAGCCCCTGCGTCGGCGTGAACGGGACAGCCGCAGCCATCATCATGCGCTGGAACGACTGGAGCGATTTTGCCAGCAGAGGCGGCAAATGCGCAAACTCGGACGGCTCATTCTTGCGAAGATGCGCCATGACTTCTTCGCGCGAACGGCCTTCGCGGACCATCCGCAACCGGGTGTTGATGGCAGTAAGACGCGCGCGATTGCGGTCGGCATAACTGATGACGACCTGGGCAATCAGGAACACAGAGGCAAAGACTGCCAGCATGACCACAACCCGGATGAGAACGTCATACATATCAGGTCAGCTCCACATCGGGCCGGAACAGTTCGGCGGGCAAATCGATGCCGGCGGCGTGGGCTTCGGCAAGGAACTTGGGCCGAATGCCCGTCGCCTCGAACCGCCCGATGACCTTGTTGTTTTCATCCCGACCGGAAATCTTGAACCGGAAGATTTCCTGCATGGTGATCGTTTCGCCTTCCATCCCTGTAAGTTCGGACAGGCTGAGCACCTTGCGTCGCCCGTCAGCCAGACGCCCCACTTGCACCACCACGTTGATGGCGCTGGCGATCTGGGCGCGGGCTGAACGGGCTGAAATGTCGATCCCGCTCATGCCGACCATCTGTTCGATACGTGAAAGGGAATCGCGCGGGTTGTTGGCGTGAACGGTGGTCATGGACCCATCGTGGCCGGTGTTCATGGCTTGCAGCATGTCGAATGCCTCACCAGCGCGAACTTCGCCCACGATGATCCGGTCTGGCCGCATACGCAGCGCATTCTTTACCAGATCGCGCTGCGTCACCTCGCCCGTGCCTTCGATGTTGGCCGGGCGCGTTTCCAGCCGCGCGACATGCTCCTGCTGAAGCTGCAATTCAGCCGAATCCTCGATCGTAACGATGCGCTCGCCCTCATCAATGAAGGAGGACATGGCATTCAGCAGCGTCGTCTTGCCTGAACCTGTGCCGCCTGAAATCAGCACATTGCGCCGGGCGCCAACAACTGCCCGCATCACCTGCGCGATCTGTGTCGGAACGCTGCCCAGTTCGATCAGGCGATCAATACCGATCCGCTTCTTGGCGAATTTGCGGATCGACAAGAG
>JAGREQ010000120.1 GCA_020446465.1 Novosphingobium sp.
GGCCCGTTCATCCTCTTTCAGCCATTCCGGCACCAATGCGGCATCGCCATCAAGGCTGCGCCCGGCGCGCGCATCGTCAAGGTTTGAAACAAAGTCCTTTTCAACGAAGAACGCGATGGCCTCGCTGGAAAATGCATCGACAGGGGCTGCGGCCTGCGGCCATTGCCAGCTTGCTGCCAGCATCATCCGCCCGTTTTCGTCCGGCGTCAGCAACAGGCCCGCCGGGCTGTCGGTAATGTCGGCCACGGCCTTGATCGCGCGTTCTTGCAGCGATGCACTGTTTTCACGCGCCTGTCCCACGGTTTCTGTAAAGCGGAGCCATTCGGCCCGATAATCGTAACGGTGTTTGAAAAGGTGCTTGATCGCTGTCACCCGGACCCATCGGCGCATATGCTCCGACGGCAACCAGACAATTGCCAGAACGCTCGCTGCGATGACAAAGCCGACTTGCGTGAGGCGCGCGGAATTGTCGCCAAGCAAGGCAATGGACTTTGCCACGCCGACCATCAGCATGAGATAGCCGCCAATGACAGCCAGCGAGAGTGTCTGGAACGTTACCGCCCGCGACGGGCGCAATTTCAGATCGCGTGCATTCTGGCTGAATCCGGCTGCCAGCGCAAAAGCCATGCCGATACTGGCCAGCCCGCGCAATGCGCCGAGTTCAACCGAATAGGCTGCACCAAGGTAGCTCACTGTATAATAGTTGAGATCATAGACCCAGATCGTTGCCAATGCGGCAACCGGCCAGCGCAGTAATGCCCTGATGCCCTGTTCCGCACCGGCATAAAGGTTATGGAGCAGAACCATCCCGCCAATCACACTCAGCAATCGCACTGTCAGCAATGCGCTGAACACCAGTTCGTGCATACCGGCCCTGTCGGACAGCCCAATGCCGAAAATCATCAACAAGCCATGCACGAACTCGGCAAGACCAAGCGCGATGAGCAGCGGCCGTACCTGCCGCATACTCGCATCACGCCCGTCAGACGCAAACAGGCTGTGAATGCCAAAAAACCAGGCGATGTTACGCACGCTTTCCAGCAAGAGCGCCAGCGGGGACACCGACGATGTGGCGGCCGCAGCGGCACACCATGCTGCCGTTGCAACCAGCCCGATAACTATCGGTCCCTTGTTAAGCCGCGCGGGAGAAGTCTGCCCCTTGAGAATCCAGACAGCCGATAGCCCGCAGGCAATGGCCCCGACCAGAAAGGTCCAGAAGCCAACCAATTGCCAGACGGGGGATACGGCGTCGATCACCGCGCGCCCTCACCCCACAAGATGACCCGCACAGTTTGCAGCAAGATCAGCAGATCAAGAAACGGCGTATAGTTCTTGGCGTAGTAAAGATCGTATTCCAGTTTGTGCCGGCTATCTTCGATAGAGGCCCCATAAGGATAGTTGATCTGCGCCCATCCGGTGATACCCGGCTTTACCATGTGCCGCTCTGCATAATAGGGCAGCTCATGTTCCAGTTCGTTCACGAATTGCGGGCGTTCAGGACGTGGGCCGACAAAGCTCATCTGGCCTTTCAGCACGCTCCAGACCTGGGGCAGTTCGTCGATCCGGGTTTTGCGGATGAACTTGCCAATGCGCGTCACACGCGGATCGTTTGTTTGCGCCCATTTCGCTTCGCCCGCCTTTTCCGCGTCGGTTCGCATTGAGCGCAGCTTGATGACTTCGAAAGTTTCGCCAAACAGGCCAACGCGCGTTTGACGGAAAAAGGCCGGGCCGGGGCTGTCCAGTTTCACGATAATAGAAAACAGCGCGATCAGCGGCAGCGCCAGAATGCACAGCAAAGTGCTGGCGGCAATATCGAAAATGCGCTTGGCTGCGCTGGACAGCATGCGCCCCGATGAAAACCCGTCGGAAAAGATCAGCCAGCTTGGGTTCACGGTATCCAGATCGACGCGCCCGGTTTCCCGCTCCACAAAACTGGAAAAATCATTGACGTGGACGCCGGTCGTCTTGATCCGTAGCAAGTCTTTCAAGGGTAAGGCATTGCGCCGTTCTTCCAGCGCCAGCACCACTTCGCTGACATCGAGGTTTTCTACAAACCGGGTCAGATCCTTGATGGCAGAACGCGCAATCGCCTCTTCGACCACCGCTTCGGCGTCGCTCATCGCGATGTAACCGACAAGCGCAAAGCCAACGCCCGGTTTGTTGCCGAGCTTTCGCAAGCGGTTCGCGCGGTGCCCTGCCCCCAGAACCAGAACCCTGCGGCGAAAGGCAGACGTGCCTAGAAGACCACCGATCACGATACGGTTGCCAATCAGCAGGATAATCGACAGCCCCATCGCGTAAGCCAGCGTGGAGCGCCAGAAATCAAGGCTCGGAAACAGAAAATCGACGAACGAAAGAAGCAGGACTGCCAGACTGACCGCCACCAGCAGCCGGGCCACAGCATAACGCATGGACCGCACGGCTTCGGAACCATAGACCCCGACCGCGATCATTCCGACAAGCACAATCACGGCAAAAGCCGACAGTGAACCCACGCGGTCCGAAATCGGACCAGCATCGGTCATCAACTGTCCCGCGCGCATCTGCCAGGCAGATTCGCCAGCAACCAGCAGCAAAACCAGATCAAACAGGCCCAGCAGCAAGACTGCGTGTGGAACGTAATGTTTGAATAGACGGATCATCTCTTGCCCTGATATCCAGCAAATTATCGAATAGCTGGGTTCTCTCTAAGGCAGAGAGGTGAACTGTCGGTAAATTTTACAAACGGATCTGCGCCTTGCTGCGTGCGCCGTCCAAAGGTTAGTGAGGCATTATCAATTTCGTCAAATGGCGGGATTTACTTACCAGTGACCTTGTCCGCTGCCTTCTGTGCTGCTGCGCCTACTTCGCCAGCAGCCTCGCCGACCTGGTCGGCAGCATTTCCAACGCTGTCTGCGGCTTCGGCAATGGCGTTGTCCTTCGCGGCTTCGGCTCCGCCCAGCTGGGTGAAGGCCCAGATTCCGCCTGCGACGGATAACAATATGACGAACAGGATAAACCAGATGGACACACCTGAATTGCTGGCAGGTTCCTCACGTATGATCGTGGTGTGTGTATGAACCTTGCCGTCGGGCGTTTCGACTTCTGTATGGCGTTCTTCCGTCATCGGACACATTCCTCCAACTGGATAGCGCAGCGGTGCGCCGTCATTCGTCGCAGGCTCAAACGGCTTTTACTGGCAAGTCGTTCCCGGAAAAAAACAGGCATACCTTACGAGAACCGCTTTTTTACCGCCCGTAAACCATGGCGCGCTGAGGTGCGTTAACCTTCGTTCGCTAGGCGGGCACTATGAAGCTGATCCCGACCGAGACGACTTCGTTACCGACGATGTATCGCCACTTCGCGGCGGTCACGATTGCGTTGACGACAATGCTGGCGATTTTCGCCGATGGTGAGAACCGTGCTGCAGCGGCAGCGCAGTTTTCCGACCGCCAGCAATTGAACGAGCTGGAGCGCATCGACGAACAGAAATTCGGCAAAAAGGAACTTTGGAAAGTCGAGGTCGAAAAGAAGTTCACATCCGATGCGGCACTGGGTCAATTTGGCCAGCCCATGACTCCGATGGGAGCACGAAAACAACGTGACCATGGCGATGGCGGGATCATGCCTGCCGACATGACGATTGAAGCGCCCCGAAGCCAAATGGTCTGGCTTCAATTTGGCATGACCGAAGCGCAATGGAATGCTTTGAGCGAAAAGCAGCGCAATGCCTTGCTGAAACAGATTCAGACAGGCCGGGTCGCTGCCGTCAAGGGCAGCCAGAGCGGCGGGCTGGACAAGGCTATTGAAGCATCGCGAGCGCGTTCCGGGTCAAGCCAGTTCGATTAGGGGGGCGATTACATCCCGTAACTGACAACCAGCAGTATCGAGAGTGTTATCACCATCAACAGCACCAACGGCAGCCCGGTGCGGATATAGTCGCTGAACTTGTAATTGCCTTCCGCCATGATCAGCATGTTCGTCTGATAAGCAATTGGCGTAGCGTAGCACAGGTTGCACCCGAACAGGACAGCCAGGATCAATGGTTCATGCGGCAAGCCAAGCTGGCTGGCGATACTGAACGCGATCGGGGTGCCGATTGTGGCCGCCGCAGCATTGGATGCAAAGTTTGTCAGCAAAGTCACAAACAGCATGATAACGGCAAGGATTGCCGCAGGCGGCAGGTATTGCAGCCCCAGTGACAAGGCGCTGCCAAGCCATGCCGCAGCCCCACTTTCAAGAATGAGGCGCCCGACTGCGATACTCGCCGCGACAAGCACAATGACTTTGCCCGACAGCGCACGCCCCACCCGGTCAAACTTCACGCAGCCGGTCACGAACATCAGGATGGCGCCGCCAAGAGCTGCAATTGCGATAGGGAACAGGCCGATAGAGGCCGTAGCAATAGAGCCACCCATAATGCCCAATGCTAGCAGCGCCTTGGACCTGCGCGGCATTTCCTTTGCCCCGTCGAGCATCAACAGGCCATCATTCTGCGCGAACTCTGCCAGATCCTCGCCCAGCCCGATGGCAAGCAGCACATCGCCTTCCTGAATGACCAGTTCCTTGCCAGCCACGGGGCTATCCTGATGGATCGGAAGCGGGCGTTCGGGCTTGTGAATGCCCAGAACCGCAGTGCTGTAAAGATCAGCGATGCCAGATGTGGATAGCGTCCTGCCAAGCAGGCGCGAATCGCTGGTTACAGCCATTTCGACAACCAGGACATCTTCACCGCTTGCCGATGCCTTGCGGGATATCCGGTCCAGAACCCAGGCTGGTGCTACTTGCCCGCGCAAGGTGCGGATCGCATCTTCCAGTGCCTCGTGCGTTCCTGAAACACGAATCCGCTGCCCTACCTCCAGCGGTCCGGCGTTCTTGTCTTCGAAAGCAAAATCGGCAGGCAATTGCGGGCGCATTGACTCAATGGTCTTGCCGACAAAACCGCTTGCTTCATTAACCCGCAGAAGGCTGAAAAAACGGCGTTTTACATGCGTGACCTCAACGGAATTGTCAGGGAGCAACCGGGGCATGACAAGCCAAAGATACGGTAGCGCCACAAGCGATGCGGCCAGCACGATCGGGGTGTAGTGGAAGACGGACATCGGCGGCATTCCAAGGTCGCGCGCGATCGATACAACGAGCACGTTGGTCGAGGTGCCGATGGTGGTGGCCATCCCGCCGATAAGCACTGCTGCGTTGAGCGGTATCAGCGTCTTGGATGCAGGCATGGCGCCGCGCGCGGCAAGCTGCACGAAAATCGGCAACAGCAACACCAGCACAGGCGTGTCGTTCACGATCATCGACAGGAAAAAGGCGATCAGCAGCGAGACAAGCAAGCCCAGCTGCGTATTCAGTTTCCAGACCCGCTCCAGCATACGCGCGGCAGGGTCGAGCGCGCCGGTGACGACCAGCCCCCTGCCCATGATCATCAGCGAGCAAATGGCTATCAAGGCGTAGTGCCCAAAACCTGAGAAGGCGAGCCGCAGTCCGTCTTCCGGCTTGGTCAGAGGCAGGGGAAAGAAATACAGCCCGACCGCGATCACTGCGATAGTCAGCAGCGAAATAATTTCCACCGACATTCGCCCTCTTGCGAAAGCGATGAACATCACGATCGTGACGGCCAGCGCCGCAAGTGCATGAAACGATGGAATACCGATCATGCCATAGGCTCTATAGGCAGGTGGCCCTGCGTGCAATCCATCCTGATTGTTCGGACATCCAAACCAGTGTTCATCAACTGGCAACGTCAGTGCAGGAAATGTGCTGGAGAGAGCGTGTATGGGGCTGGATCAACATTTCTGCGTGCTTGACCATGGACCGGACCCGGTCATCTGAGATTGCGGGTAGAGCAATCCGCACTGTATCGATATATCGGGCGGGCAATCCGAGTGTCAGCACATCCGTTATCGGCATAACGAGCAACGCCCCGGTTACGGCGCGATCTATCAACAGCGCCTGTGCTGCAGCGAATGAATCCGTGAAGAGGCGCGACTGGTCTTGCCCCTGCACCATAGTTCGCTTTCCATCCGAAAATGCGTTGCATCGCAATTTTCGCGCAAGCATATGCAGGCTGTCTGGAGCCTCCTCCCCCGGTGCAAGCACGATCAGGTGAACCGGAATTCTGCCATTTCCCGGTATCAATTCTCGCAGAATATCCTCAAAAATGTGTGGCGTATCGCGATAACCGATTTGCGGTTGGGCATTGACCTCGCAAATTATCGCGTCCTGTGCCTGCCATGGTTTCGCCGGGTCCGGGATAATCAGGTCAACCCCGGCAATATCGAGGCCGATAGTCCGTGCAACCCGCACTGCCAGTTGCAGGTTTTCAGGATGAAATGTGGCGGGATCAAGAACGTCGTAAGTGCCACCCACGGAGATGTTCGACTTGCGGCGCAAGGGCACAAACACCCCTTCCGCAGGCACCGAATCAGGATTGTGCCCATCTTCCGCAAGGATCGAATGTGCTTCTTCGTCCAGCACGAGGGAAACACGGTTTTTCCATGCCCGCCGCGTGTCTTTTTCAGCCTCCTGACGTGCCAGCGACACAAGCTGCGAAATTGTGTGTTGGCCATCGCCGGTAACGCCGCCCGGTTTACGGTGCATGATCTTCACCAC
>JAGREQ010000121.1 GCA_020446465.1 Novosphingobium sp.
CCAATGCTGGCAATTTTTGCGCGGGCAGTGCCGCTCATTTCGGGACTATATCAGAGTGTGCGCCAATGGCATTTCGACCTGCCCGCTTTGCAATCGGTCATGCAAACGATTGAGGCCGCCCGCTGCCATGCAGAGCCGGCAGGCACAATCGCAGAGCTTCCCGCGTTGACAAGGGAACTGGCGCTTCGTTCCGTAACCGTCAGTTTTGCAGGGCGCAGCGCGCCCATATTGCAAGGTTTTGATCTCGTCATACCGGTCCGCAGCGTAATTGGTGTGACCGGCCCGTCAGGTTCGGGCAAAAGCACGCTGGCAGATATTCTTGCCGGGTTGCTGTCCCCGGATAAAGGGCATGTGCTGATTGATGGCAAACCGCTTGGCCCGCCCCAACGCCTCGCATGGCGAGGTCGGGTGGCCTATGTCGAGCAACACCCGTTTTTGATCGAAGGGACGATTGAAGAAAACGTCGCCTGGGGGGGCAGGGGTATGACCCGGCATCAATCCGCTCTGCGCTGGATCAGGCGTCGGCCAGCTTTGTCCATGATCTGCCGCTCGGCTTGCAAACGGTTGTGGGGGAAGGCGGGCGTCAGATTTCAGGTGGTGAAAAACAGCGACTGGCGCTTGCCCGCGCGTTGGTGCGAAAGCCCGAACTGCTGATTCTGGATGAGGTGACATCCGCGCTCGATCGGGCAAACGAAGCGATTGTGAAGCAGACGGTTGAACGCTTGCGCGGGTCATGCACAATTGTGATTTTGACGCATAGCCCCCAGATTCTGGAGCTTTCTGACACGATCGTTGATCTGGGACAATGTGCAGTACCCGTCAGGGCGTGTCAGATATGAGCATGAAGAGTGATCGCAACAAGGACATGATCCTGGGGGCTGCCGGTGACGCCCTGTTGCGTGTCTGTGCAGCGCCGGATGATAATCATGAAGGCGCGTTTACCCGCCTTGATGCTGACGGGTGGGACTGGCTGGCCCGGACAGCCTGCACACAACGCATCGCGCCGGTGCTTGGACGGGCATTGCGCAAGGCAGATGTCGATGGGCGGGTGCCAGCCGCTGCCGCGGACCGTATTGCCTCTGTCGCCCGTTGGCACGCGCTTTATGCCCTGCGACAAGGCGCTGCGATTGTGGACACCTTGAAGCTGCTGAGAAGCGAAGGCTTCGCGCCCCTGGTTCTCAAAGGCGGGGCGCTTGCCTGGCGCGACTACCCCGATCCGGTATTGAGGCCCATGCGCGATGCTGATTTGCTGCTTGGGCGCGAAGAGGCTGTGGCTGCCCAGGAAATGCTGCTTGCCCATCGTGCTTATCGACTGGTTCCGCACTCCGTGCATTATGGGCCTGAACATACGCACCAGCTTCCCCCGGTGCAGGAGATCGACCGGGGGCTGACGATTGAAATCCATCACCGGCTGAACGCGCAAGGGTGGGCGCATGAAGGTCAGTTGCTTGCCATGATGAGGCGCGCGAACGAATCCATTAATCTCTTGGGCATTCCGGCACGAGTTCCCACTGCCCATGTCAATCTGTTGCACCTCATCGAACATGCAACCTTGCACCATGCGTTTGAAAATGGGCCGCTGATCTTGTCGGATGTGCATTATATCGCTGCCAATCATGCCATTGACTGGCGAAAACTTGAAACTGACGCGACCCGGATGGGCCTCGCAAATGGTCTATACCTTATTGTCGCGCTGGCCTTGCAACATGGGGCGCGGTGGGTGCCATCCAGCCTCGCCCGCGCAGCGACTGCGGCCGCGCCGCATCTGTCGGCGGCGCGTATGGCGTTGCTTAGCGATCCGGAAACACGATCACGTCATGCGATGTTGCGGCGGCTGGAACGGGAGGTGGGACACCAGCCGGGATGGACGGACGGGCTGATGCGGGCCTTGCGCCCTGACAATCTCCAGCTTGCCCGGATGTCCGGGTTTGGGTCAGAGCAATCCTTGCGCTGGGTTGGCTATCCACGATGGCTTGTCAATCGGGGCGTGCGGTTCTGGTCAGCACGGCGGGGCGAGGATACGGCCCCCGTTGTTGAAAAGCAGCTGGCCATGGCGGAGTGGCTGTCTGCGCCCGATATTGCTGATAGGGGCAGTTGACGAAAATCTGTTTGACTGAAAGGCATGGCAGTGCCTTGAAGTATTTTGCTCCTGATATGCGCGTTGATCGTAATGTCTGTGGGGGAGCGGTTTTTTGAACTGTCGCGATGTGCGCGCATTTCAAAAGCACCAATGGGGGGCGTTTGACCTGATGGCGCAAACAGCGCGCAAGGGAATTATTCTGGCAGGGGGATCGGGCACGCGGCTCTATCCGCTTACCATTGGCATGTCGAAACAACTGATGCCGGTGTTTGACAAGCCGATGATTTTTTACCCGCTCAGCACGCTGATGCTGGCGGGAATCCGGGACATTCTGGTTATCTCCACGCCAGAGGACAGCGCGCTGTTCCAGCGTGTGCTGGGGGACGGGTCAGCCTGGGGTATCAGGTTATCTTATGCGATCCAGCCAAGCCCGGACGGCCTGGCGCAAGCGTTTCATATCGGTGCGGATTTCGTGCGCGGCGGGCCAAGCGCGCTCGTTCTGGGTGACAACATTTTCTACGGTCATGGTTTGCCCGAACTGCTTGACCGTGCGAACCGGCGTGAGAGCGGGGCCACCATTTTCGCTTACCGGGTCAACAATCCTGAAGATTATGGCGTGGTCGCATTCGATGATCTGGGCGTGGTGCGGTCGATTACGGAAAAGCCCGCCAGCCCTGCATCGAATTACGCAGTCACAGGCCTCTATTTCTATGACGACACGGTGGTTGATCGGGCGCGCAGCCTGACGCCATCGGCGCGCGGGGAACTGGAAATCACTGATCTCAACCGGCTCTATATGGATGATGGGCAGCTTTCGGTTGAAATCATGGGGCGCGGCTTTGCCTGGCTGGATACAGGCACGCACGCCAGTTTGCTGGATGCGGCGACCTATGTGCGAATTACCGAAGAGCGGCAGGGCCTGAAGATATGTTGCCCCGAAGAAATCGCCTGGCGTATGGGATTTATTGACGATGCGGGGCTGGAAGCCATCGCTGCACCGCTGCGTAAATCCGGCTATGGTGAATATCTGATGCAGCTGCTTTCCGGCACGGTGCATCCGTGAAAGTCCGTGCATGTGAGATCCCCGGACCACTTGTCATAGAGCCGCAAGTGTTCGGCGATGAACGGGGCTTTTTTCTGGAAAGCTGGAATGCTGCCACGTTTGGCGATGCCGGGCTGGATATGGCGTTTGTCCAGGATAACCATAGCCATTCGCAGCGCGGCGTGCTGCGCGGACTGCATTTCCAGAACCCCGGCGCTCAAGGAAAACTCGTCCGCGTGACCAACGGCGCCGTCTTCGATGTGGCGGTTGATTTACGCAGATCGTCTGCGACCTTTGGCCGGTGGGTCGGTGTGGAATTGTCTGCTGCGAACAAGCGGATGTTCTGGGTGCCGGAAGGCTTTGCCCATGGTTTACTGACGCTCGAAGACAACACCGATTTTCTCTATAAATGCACGGCGCCTTATGCGCCGCAGCATGAACATTGCCTCGCCTGGGATGACCCTTCTGTAGGGATTGCATGGCCGCTGGAAGGCGCAGCGCCGATCCTGTCAGACAAGGACAGAAAAGGGCGGGCTTTGCATCAAGTGGAGCCTTTCGCGTGAAAGTCCTTGTCACGGGGGCAACGGGGCAAGTAGGCCGTGCCTTGCTGGCAAGCGTGCCTGAGCAAGTCTCGGCCAGGGGATGTACGCGCGCGGAGCTCGACCTGCGCGACCCGGCTGCAATTGCACCCTTTATCGCACAGGAACGTCTGGATATCATCATCAATGCTGCGGCTTATACCGCGGTAGACAAGGCGGAGGATGAGCCAGCCGAAGCCCGGGCGATCAACGCCACGGCTGTCGCCGTCTTGGCGGAGGCGCTTTCTGCCAGTGGGGGGCGGCTGGTCCACCTGTCGACCGATTTCGTGTTTGATGGGCTGTCCTCGCGCGCTTACCAGCCAGACGATCCGCGCAACCCCCTGTCGGTCTATGGGCAGACCAAGGCTGGAGGAGAGGACGCGCTGGGACGTAATGCGCTGCTTGTGCGGACGGGCTGGGTCTATGCGGCAGGGGGCAGCAATTTTGTCCGCACGATGCTGCGCCTGATGCGCGAAGGCGATACGGTGAGGGTTGTGGCGGACCAGATCGGCGCGCCGACCTTTGCGCGTGGCCTTGCCAAAGTCGTGTGGGCGCTTGTCGGGGCCGGGGCACAAGGCACATTTCACCATAGCGATGCCGGTGTTGCGAGCTGGTATGACTTTGCCGTTGCCATACAGGAAGAAGCGCTTGTTCTGGGATTGCTGGCAAACCCTGTGACCATTGTGCCGGTTGCTAGCGCTGATTTCCCGACCCGCGCTGTCCGGCCCGCGTTTTCCTTGCTCGACAGTAGCAGCACGCGCGCCGTTCTGGGGGAGCAGGCGACGCACTGGCGCGTCAATCTGCGGCACATGTTGCGGGAGGAACAGGCGCTTGGCTAATCTTCTCGTAACGGGCGGGGCCGGGTTTATCGGCGGCAATTTTGTCCATTACTGGGCGGCACAGCACCCGGACGATGCAGTGATCGTGCTCGACAGCCTGACTTATGCGGGGAACCGCTCCACGATTGCCGGGGTCGAACAGGCCGAACTGGTTGTCGGCGATATTCGCGATACGGCGCTGGTGGAACACCTGTTGCGTGATCGCGATATTACAACGCTGGTGCACTTTGCCGCAGAAAGCCACGTTGATCGTTCGATTACGGGGCCGGACGCATTCATTTCCACCAATGTAGTTGGCACCAGCAGCCTGCTGGCCGCTGCTCGCGTGGTCTGGCTGGATAGCGGCAACGGGCGTCCGCACCGTTTCCATCATATCTCGACCGATGAAGTCTATGGCTCGCTGGGCGCGGACGACCCGGCCTTCTCCGAAACGACGGCCTATGCGCCCAATTCACCCTATTCAGCGTCGAAAGCTGCAGCAGACCATCTGGTCCGCGCCTATCATCATACGTTCGGCCTGCAGGTCACGACCAGCAATTGTTCCAACAACTATGGGCCATATCAGTATCCTGAAAAGCTGATCCCGCTGTTTCTGCTCAATGCTCTTTCTGGCAAGGCGATGCCGATCTATGGCGACGGGCTGAACGTGCGGGACTGGCTCCATGTGGACGATCATTGCCGCGGGATCGAGGCCTGTCTTGCCCATGGAACGCCGGGCGAAACATACAATATCGGCGGCGGTGTCGAATTGCCGAACCTCGCCCTGATTGACCGGATTTGCGCCGAAGTTGACCGGGCCTTTGCCGAAGTGGGCGGATTGGCTGAACGGTTTCCCGATGCGCCTGCCGCACATGGGCGCAAAACCGCGGAACTGAAAACATTCGTTGCAGATCGTGCCGGGCATGATCGGCGCTATGCTATCAACGACAGCAAGGCGAGAGCCGAACTCGGCTATGCGCCGCAGCAGGGCTTTGCTGATGGACTGGCGCAGACGCTTCGCTGGTATCTCGATAACGAGACCTGGTGGCGTTCGTTTGCTACCACCTTTGCACAGACGATTTGCGTCTGATCAGTGGCGCGACGGGATGGGGCGAATGAAATTAAAGGGTCGCAAGTGAGCGCGATCGGTCGCAACACGATTTATAATCTGGCAGGGTTTGCCATTCCGCTGGCGCTGTTTGTCGTCACGATACCGGCTTACATCCACTTGATCGGCGCAGCTCGTTTTGGTGTGCTGTCGATTGTCTGGCTTGTCCTGGGCCTGTTTGGAATGCTGGATCTGGGCCTTGGCCGGGCTGTCACGCAAAAAATCGCGTCCTTGCGCGAAGGAAGTGCGGTTGATCGTCGTGCGGCACTGGGGACCGCACTTGCGAGCAACATCATTATCGGCGGTGCGGGTATGGTCCTGATGGCGGGACTTGCCTGGTTCATATTCGCGCACGGTATGAAGCTCGATCCGTGGCTTCGGGACGAGGCGATGGCAGTTGTCCCCTTGATGGCGATTGGCGTGCCTGTAGTCACGACCATCGGCATACTTGGTGGAGCCTTGCAAGGGCGCGAACAGTTTCTGACTGTGAACCGTATCACGATAACCAGTGCCGCACTGTTCCAGTTGTTGCCGCTTGGCGTTGCCTTGCTTTTCGGTCCCACACTCTGGCCACTGGTTTTCGTGTCGATTGGGGCGCGCCTGTCCGCAGTGTGGATGTTGTGGCGCAAATGCAGACGCGAATTTGATGGTGTTACGCTGAGCCACTGGCGGCGTGAGGATATGGGGACAATGCTGCGTTATGGTGGATGGGGGACGGTTGCGGCGCTAGTCAGCATGGTCGTGCAATATACCGATCGTTTCCTGATTGGTGCGTTTGTGGGGCCAGTCTGTTGATTTCCGGTGAGATTTGACCCGGGAGGGGAGATAATTTTCATTGAGATTTGACCCATGTTTGAACGGCTTCC
>JAGREQ010000122.1 GCA_020446465.1 Novosphingobium sp.
CTACGTTGACGAAGTTGATGACGAAGTGCTCGTCAAAGGCGCGATCGAAGGGATGCTGGCTTCGCTCGATCCGCATTCCACCTATCTCGATGGTCCGGCCTTGCAGCGGCTCGAAACGATGATCGACGGCAACTATTCCGGCCTTGGCCTGTCCGTGGCGATGGAAGACAAAGCCGTGAAGGTCATTTCGCCCATGCGCGGCAGCCCGGCAGAGGCCGCCGGGGTCAAGGTGGGGGATTACATCACCCACCTTGATGGCAAGCTTATCTACGGGCTGGATCTTGATGAAGCCGTCAGCCGGATGCGCGGGCCTGCGGGCACGGACATTCGCCTGACGATCTTTCGTCCCGGTCGCGATGAACCGCTGGATATTACCGTCACGCGCGGTGTGATCGAACTTGAACCCGTGACGAGCAAGCTGGAATCCGGCCGGATTGGCGTGATCTCCGTCAATGAGTTTTCGCGCAACGTCGGCAAGGATGTGAAAAGCGAACTTGGCAAGCTACGCAAGGAAGCCGGTGGGCGGCTTGCCGGGCTGGTGCTTGATTTGCGCTCCAACCCCGGCGGATCACTGGATGAAGCGATTGCCCTGTCCGACCTGTTCCTGTCCGATGGGGTGATTGTGTCCCAGCGCGGGCGGATTGCGCGCGAAAATCAGACTTATGAGGCGGAAACCGTTTTCAAGGGCGATGCGGCGCGGGATTTGCCGATTGTTGTCCTGATTGACGCGGGTTCAGCCTCGGCGTCTGAAATCGTGGCGGGGGCCTTGCAGGACCAGCATCGTGCGCTGATCATGGGCGAAACGAGTTTCGGCAAGGGCAGTGTGCAGACCCTGCTGCCGCTGACGCGCGACAGCGCGATCAAGCTGACAACGGCGCGTTATTATACCCCTTCGGGCCGGTCGGTGCAGGAAGGCGGGATTGAGCCTGATATCGCAGTGCCACAGCTTTCCGACCCTGACATGGCGAAGCGCGCCAAGCTGCGTTATCGCGAATCCGACCTGCGCGGCCATCTTATCAACGAAATATCCCTCGATGACCGGGAACTGGAAAACGACAAGAAGCCTGACCCGCGCTTCACTGCCACGGCGGAAGAATTGAAGGAGCAGGGCATCAAGGACTTCCAGCTTCACTATGCCTTGCAGACCTTGCGCCGTGCAGGGGGAACGCTGGTGACAGCGAAGTAGCCTGTTGTGAACAAAGGGGCAGATAATCTGGCGTGCGCCCGCTGGCTGGCACTTGTCGTGCCCGTTCTGCTGCTGGGCGGTGCCTATATCGGGCAATACGCTTTTGGCCTTTATCCTTGCGAGATGTGCTGGTGGCAGCGCTATCCGCATTTTGTCGCCATTGTGCTGGCCGCTCTGGCCTTCGTCACGCCGTTGCAGCGCCTTTTTGTCTGGCTGGCGGCGCTTTCCATCATGACCAGCGGTGCGATCGGCGCGTTCCATGCCGGGGTCGAATATGGCTGGTGGGAAGGGCTGACGACTTGTGCAACGCCGGGCCTCGGCAATGGCGATCCGCTCGATGCCGTGTTCAACGCGCCACTGGTGCGCTGCGATGATGTGCAGTGGAGCCTTTTTGGGATCTCGCTGGCGGGCTGGAACTTCCTTGTCTCGACCGTTTCCTTTGTCGTTATTGCCCAATTGCTGCTAAGGAATGGCCATGATAGAGCCTGACGAACAGCGCCAGCCTGGCAAGCGTGGGGTGGATACCGCCCGGATGATCCGCGTCGATCAGGCTGGCGAATATGGCGCAACCCGCATCTATGCAGGGCAACTCGCCGTTCTGGGCAGTGCAGGCCCTCATGCAGGCGAAATTGCAGCCATGGCCCGGCAGGAGGATGAGCATCTGGCCCGCTTTAATGCCATGATGGCCGAGCGCGGCGTCCGTCCGACTGCCTTGCAGCCGTTCTGGCAGGTGGCAGGCTTTGCATTAGGGGCTGCCAGCGCGCTGATCGGGCCAGAGGCGGCAATGGCCTGCACGGCAGCGATCGAGGAAGAAATCGACCGTCACTATACCAGCCAGCTTGAAGAACTGGAGGGCGCAGACGAACAGGAGCTTTCCGAAACCATTGCAAAGTTCCGCGATGATGAGCGGGAACACCGTGATGCGGCGCTGGAAGCTGGCGCAGAACAGGCGCCTGCCTATCCACTGTTTGCCGGGGCGATAAAGCTGGGCTGCCGTCTTGCCATTCGCTTGTCCGAGCGTATCTGAGAAAGCAGGCGCGCAGGAGATTTTTGGCGCTTCAGGCGTAATTCAGCCGCAAGATGGTTCATCGCATTATAACGCGTGCGATGTTTCTGACCGGCGCGAAGGAGAAAAGGTTATGCAGGGCGTAAATGGTTTGGGTATTCTTGGCGGTTTGCTGCTTTGCGCCGGTGCCGCGCTGGTGCTTGCCGGTCCGGCAATGGCGCAGGATGCCGATTACCGCGTCAACCAGCTTATCATCTATGGCGACGATGAATGCCCCGCATCCAGTGGGGATGAGATCACCGTCTGCGCGCGCAAGGATGAAGGCGAACGTTACCGGATTCCCGAAGACCTTCGCAAGAGCGACGATCCGGCCAACAATTCGTGGACGGATCGCGTCGAAGCCTATGAAACCGTGGGGGCAAGCGGCACGTTGTCCTGCTCTCCCACCGGCCTTGGCGGGTGGAGCGGGTGCCAGCAAGAACTGCTGAAGGCTGCCTATGGCGAAAAGGGCGAAGCAGCCTCCATCCGTTTTGGCGAACTGATCGCCCAGGAACGCGCCAAGCGCCTGTCCACGATTGATGAGGACGCGGCCGATGAACAATCCCGCGTTGAAGTTCTGGAAAAGGAATACGAGGCGCGCAAAGCCGCCGAGGCCGAAGCAGCGGCGTCCGGAACGGAGCTGACGCCTTCTGACGACACAGGCGGGCAATAGAGCATTTCGAGAAAAAGTTGATAGATTTTTTCGGTCAGGAAATGCGCCGAAATCAAAAACCTATAGCGTTTCTTTCGATTCAACCTTTTCACGAAACGCTATAGGCCATGTGAAGGCGCGCGCAGGCCCCGACACAGCAAAAGAGCCGGGCAGGTCATCCCTTCCCGGCTCTGTTTGCATTTGTCAGCAGGAAACGTAAATTGCGGGCCTTCAGGCTGCTTCGCTCTCCGCGTCCAGTCCATAGGCGGTGTGCAGCACTCGCACCGCAAGTTCCGTCTCATCCTCGTCGATCAGGACGGAAACCTTGATCTCGCTGGTCGAGATTGCCTGAATGTTGATGCCACGATCAGCCAATGACTGGAACATCTGTGCCGCAACGCCTGCATGGCTTTTCATACCGACGCCAACAACGCTGATCTTGGCGACCTTGGGGTCAGTGAGGATACGGTTGAAGCCGATCTCACCCTGCCGCTCTTCCAGCAGGGTCTGCGTGCGCACAAGATCGGCAGATGTAACCGTAAACGTCACATCCGTCTCACCCTTGTCGCGGCCCACGTTCTGGATGATCATATCGACATTGATCCCCGCATCGGCCAGCGGGCCGAAAATGTGGGCAACCGCGCCCGGCCTGTCCGGCACCCGGGTGAGGATCACCTTGGCTTCGTTCTTGTCGTGTGCAATGCCGGTAATAAGCTGGCGTTCCATGCCTTGATCCTTCTGAATACGGGCCAGTTCATCATCTGAAACGATCATCGTTCCGGGAATGGTATCGGCCAACGGCGCATCGTCATCCACAAAAGAGGAAAGCACCTGCACTCGCACGCCTTCCTTCATCGCGAGGCCAACGGAGCGGGTCTGGAGCACTTTGGCCCCGACGCTCGCCAGTTCGAGCATTTCTTCATAAGTGACGTAATGCTGTTTGCGCGCCTTGACGACGATCCGCGGGTCAGTGGTATAAACCCCGTCCACATCGGTATAGATATCGCAGCGGTCCGCCTTGACTGCTGCGGCAACCGCAACAGCCGACGTATCGGAACCGCCCCGGCCCAGCGTCGTGACGCGTCCGTTCTGGCTGATACCCTGAAATCCGGGGATGACCGCCACCTCTCCCGTTTGCATGGCAGCGACAAGCGCATCTGCATCGATCCCCTCGATACGGGCCTTGCTGTGAGCTTCTACCGTGTTGACGGGTAATTGCCAGCCGAGCCAGCTGCGGGCCTTGCAACCCATTGCCTGCAGTGTCAGCGCCAGCAGACCTGCCGTCACCTGTTCACCACTGGCGACGACCACATCGTATTCTGCCGGGTCATAAAGCGGATTGGCTTCGCGGCAGAAGTTCACCAGCCGATCTGTCTCGCCCGCCATGGCCGAAACGACAACCGCAACCTCGTGCCCCGCCTCCTGGTGGCGACGCACGATATTGGCGACACGGCGAATACGCTCCGTGCCGGCCATCGACGTACCGCCAAACTTCATCACGATCCGGGCCAAGACTTTCGCTCCCGCATTGCTGGAAAGAGGTTCGGCGCGCTGTTAGGGGGGGATTATGAGCATTGCAACTACAGGTGAAACGATCCGTGAACACGAAGCAGCCCATTTCGGCGCGCTGGCGGCGGATTGGTGGGATCCCAAGGGTTCTTCGGCCATGCTTCACCGGCTCAATCCGGTACGACTCGCTTTCCTGCGGGACTGTCTCGACACGCATTGGCCGGACAAAGCCGATTCGCGCAAACCGCTTGCGGGGAAGGGCGCGCTTGACGTGGGATGCGGGGCTGGCCTTCTGGCAGAGCCGCTGGCCCGGCTTGGCGCGACAGTCACCGGCGTCGATGCCGCGGCAGAAAACATCGCCGCCGCGCAGGATCATGCCAGCGGGGCGGGCCTTGCGATCGATTACCGCGCGGGTGAACTTTCAGCGCAGGGCCTTGGCACGTTCGATCTGGTCTGCGCGATGGAAGTTATCGAACACGTCGCCGATAAGGCCGCATTTGTCGCCACGCTCGCCCGGCATCTCCCGCCCGGCGGGCTGATGGTGCTGTCCACGCCCAACCGCACCGCCCGGTCCAGGCTGGTGATGGTCGAACTGGCTGAACGCACTGGCATGATTCCGCGCGGAACGCATCATTGGGATGATTTTGTCACACCCGATGAACTGGACGATCTGCTGGGTAGCGCTGGGCTGGTTATGCACGCGCCGCAAGGCATCGCCTACAGCCCGATGAAAGGCCTGCACTTGTCGGATGATCTGGCGCTCAATTACCTCGTCAGCGCGACCAAAGCCTGATCAGGTTAACGCAGAAACCCATTTCTCCGGGTCGAACCCAACCAGAACCCCGCCTTCGTAAACCACCACGGGGCGCTTTATCATGCTGGGGTGTTGAGACATCAGGGCAATCGCCTTTGCCGCGTTGATCGCTTGCCTGTCGGCCTCGTCCAGCTTGCGAAAGGTTGTGCCGCGCCGGTTGAGCAGCACTTCCCACCCCGCAGCGTCAGCCCATTGGCCCAGCAAGGCAGGATCGGCCCCTTCCTTCTTGTAATCATGGAAGGTGTAATCAACCCCGGCAGAGTCCAGCCACAGCCTTGCCTTTTTCACCGTGTCGCAATTGGGAATGCCATAAAGTTCAACAGCCACGTTCTGTGCGTCCTTTCAACTGATGCCAAGGTGCGCGCTGGCAATCGCCACGGCCAGCGCATCGGCCGCATCCGCACCAGCAATCACCACGCCGGGCAACAGCACTTTCAGCATGGCCTGCACCTGCTTTTTTTCCGCAGCCCCCGTGCCGACAACGGCCTTCTTCACCAGCCGCGCGGCATGTTCTGCAACCGGCACTGAACCGCGCGCACAAGCCGCCAACACAGCCCCGCGGGCCTGGGCGAGTTTCAATGTCGATTGCGGGTTCTTGTTGACGAAAATCTCTTCCACCGCCACGCGATCTGGCTGATACTGCCCGATCACTGCAAAGATAGCGTCATGGAGATGGAGCAACCGTTCTGGCAGCGGCGCGTTCGCATTCGTCTTCACATCACCATTGGCAATGTGGCTGAGCCGCGCACCTTCGGCCCTGACAACGCCCCAGCCGGTGCAACTGAGCGAAGGGTCAAGGCCGAGAATCAGCACGGCAGGCGAAACCTTGTCAAACGTCCAGTTTTTCCATGATCTCGTCAGCAATTTCGTAATTGCCCCACACGGTCTGAACGTCGTCATCATCGTCCAGCGCATCGACGAGCTTCAGCAGGGTTCCCGCGTCCTTCTCGTTCATGTCGACGGTGATATTGGGCTTCCAGGCGAGTTTCACACTTTCAGCCTCGCCCAGCGCCTTTTCCAGAGCGCCGGCTACTTCGTGCAGGGCTTCCATCTCGGTCCAGATGGTGTGTCCGTCGTCTGAACTTTCAACATCGTCCGCACCCGCCTCGATCGCCGCTTCGAGGACTTTTTCCTCGTCCCCCACGCTGGCCGGGTATTCGATCAGACCCTTGCGTTCAAACCCGTGGCTCACCGCGCCGGATGCGCCAAGGTTGCCGCCGTTCTTGGAAAAGGCCGTGCGAACAGCCGTGGCAGTGCGGTTG
>JAGREQ010000123.1 GCA_020446465.1 Novosphingobium sp.
AACCGGCTCAAACCCGTCAGACAGGGCATCGGACGTATAAAGCCCCACGCCTGAAACCGCCTCGGCCGTGAATTCCGGTCTGGATTCAAAGCTGCCCCAGTCATCCATCAGATAGAAGTGACAGCCTGTCGCCTCCATCGTCACGGTCAGATTGTTGTAGGGGATATCGTCACCGATCCCGTCCAGCCACGGATAATCACCACGCGATAAGTCCGTGAATTCACGCACGATCATTTCGCGATTGTCACCCAGCTTGTAAGGCCCGGTGTTGTTGAGCGTGCAGCGGCTCTCACACGAAACGAGAAAGCCATATTGCGAAACGGCCGCAAGGAACCCTTGCGCTGCTTCATGCAGCTTGTCCCCCGCCTTGCAGCCAATCAGGTCGGCATGGAAGCGCGCAATCCGCCGGTGGGGCAGATTCTGTACACGCTGGCCAAATTCGCGGGCATTGATATGTCCGTCCTCACGCTGATACGCGAGTTTGAAGCGACGCCAGAAATCAGCGACATAGGCCGCATCTTCCGGATTATCCGCAGGCGAAAGCAGGCCGAAATTAATAAGGATTTCGCGCCCCAGGAAATAGAACGTCGGCAAGCCCCAGCCCGGCAGGCTGCCCAGTTTGCCACCCATGGCACGACTGCGATCGCCCAGCTCCTCTGCCCGCATCCCGCTTTCGATTTTCCGCAAGAGCGCGGGATAGCGATAGTAGCAGCACAAATAAGACAGCAACATATAGGACGGCACCGGGAACAGCTTCGATTCCTGCACAGTGCGCGTGACGCAAAGCCAGTAGGTATCGTCACCGACCGTCTGGATCGCGTTGTTTGCTTCCAGCAAACGCACATAATCAAGCATGGCCTTGCATTATCCCCTTCCGTGTTCGCCGCAGACTGATAGTCTGCACGCTTGCTTGCGCCCTTACCTTACGGCTTATCATTTGGCAATGTTTTGTAGATCAAAATTGTCGAACGATATTGCGGATTGTTCATTACTCACCTGGCGCGTCAGGCCTTCATTGCGCGCCTTTCCAGCAAGTTGACATAGGCAGGCAGCACTTTGGCAAAACCTTCAAAACGCGGGTCTTGTATGCGTCCAGTGTTGAACAGGTAGGCACCAACCGAAATGATTGCCGCGACTTTGGCCATGCCAAGCACTGCATAGCGCATGACATCGACTGCGGTACGCCCGGTGCGCTGTTCCCATTCTGCCACCATGCGATCCCAGGACCACCAGCCCGGCAGCTCAAAACCGGCATCGGCCAGCGATGCCTCGCCCTGGTCGTGGAACATGAGAATGTACCCAAGGTCGAGCATGGGTTCGCTGATCTGGGTCATTTCCCAGTCAAGCAGAACAGTCATCCTGCCTTTGTCCCACAAGCAATTGCCGTGTTTTGGGTCACCATGAACGACTGTCGGTGCGCCCGTGGTGCGTGGTGGCGCAGCGTCGAGATCTTCCAGCACCTTGATAAGGGCAGGCATTGATTCGGCACCACGCGCCACCTGAAGCCAGTACGCCACTTCTTCAGGCACAGTGCGCCCGCCCGGCGGGAAGCTGCCGGTATCCATCGTATGCAGGGCGCCGATGGCATCAAACCACTGACGACAGCATGAATCGGCACCATCAACCGGATCATCAGCCAGCCACTGCGGTACGGCGTATTCAAACGCCTCACCTGCAACTGCCCCCATCAGGAAGAATTCATCGCCCAGCACGGCAGGGTCGGTGCACAATTCCAGCATGGGCGGCATGGGCACTGCCGAATTGTCAGCCACTGCGGACATGACGGCGTGCTGGCGCGCCATATCGTAGGGCGGCAGCAAACCTTCCTTGGAAGGCGGCATCCGCAAAATCTCGTTCAGCCCTTCGACCAGATACGTCTCGTTCGAGTGGCCAGCTGACAAAACCTTGACGCCAGTAATCCGGTCGCCACGGTCAAGCCAGCCGCGCAATCCCGCGGCCAGCGCTACTGTATCACGCGACATATCCCCGCCCCTCAGACCAGGGAGTTTTCGGCGGTAAGACCAATTTCGGGGTGTTCACCATGGATGATGGTTTCCATGATGCCATAGCCAACGCAATCCCCTTCGGTGACGCGGATCGGGCAATCACGCAACTGGCGGATTCGTTCCAGAGTCGCGCGGTCCATCGTGTCGTTGAACTTTTCGCCCTCGATCGTCAGCGGGCCATGCCAGGAACCGTGCTTGCGGCCATCGAACCCGAGATAGAGGCCCGGCCCAAGGTGGACCCCGGACGCTCCAACAACCTCAATGTTGACCGTCCGCGTTCCGCCTTGCAGCATGTCAAAGTGAATCCGTCCGCCAAGCAAACGGCGTGTCCGATCATCATAGGAAAGTTCAGGCGTTACGCGCACGACAGGCTCCTGCGTGCCATCCGGCCTGTTGAGATAGCCAGACGAATAGAACACCCGCCCCTGCATAGCCATGTGATAGAAATGGTAGGCATATTTCTCACCGTCCGGCCCCACGAGCATGAACGGGCTCCAGATCAGGAGGAACTTGTCCTGCCCGAATTTCACATCGCCAAAGGCAGATGACGGCCTTACGTCAGCATTATGCGCGCCGACGTCCAGCCGGGTTCCCCAGCTGTGATCGCGATATTCGGTCCATTCTTCAGGCTTTATGGCAATCCGCTCGCCTTCTATCTCGACCCAGCCGGACGGCACGCCGATCTGGTGATAACGCACAACGTCCGACCCGACCCGGAAGCCATCACGCTCCCGCTGCTTGTGACGATCTTCAAAGAAGGGCGGCATTTCGGCGGTAAAGGTAATGTCATAGGCAATCGGCTGCGCATCGTTCTTTTCACAGATGTAGCGCACCTGCCGCAGCGGTTCGATAATTTCATAGCGCAGCGGCCCGACCTGGGTAACAGTCGGATCATCGCGCAGTTCGCGATTGGCACGAACCGTCCATTGTTCAGACCCGCGGGAAACCGCAGCCCAGCCATCCATCACGCCGCGGTTGTGATAACGGCCAAGGCCGAAATCGATGGCAAGACCGCCATCCTTGCGCACGATCGCTGTCCAGATCTTTTCGGTCCAGCTTTGTTCCGATGTTGCAACAGTGGCATGTGTATCGACAATCTGGTGATTGAGCATCTCATCCAGCGCAGTAATCATGCCGATGTCTTCCATCGCATTGCGAACGAACTTTGGCGCTTCGTTCAACCGGCTGAAATCATCAAAAGAATTCATTGCGCTCTCCCAACTCTGTCAATGCGGCAGGCATCCGCCATGGGACCGCACAGATTTCCGGACTTTGTTTCAGTCTCCCTCACTCATAAATGTGTCAGACGATTTCGTCTAGCCAAATATAACAATACGTTTTTTCTGCCTGCAAATGCACGCCATCCCTGCGGAAAAGTCAGCCGTTCGGGAACACTTCGGCGGGGAGTTCCGCCATTGTCTTGCGGGTTCCGGCGAAATGGTCAGCCACAGCCTTGTCAGCGGCGGCAGCGTCTCTTGCCTGCACGGCGGCGGCAATTTTCGCATAACCTTCCGCATGGCGCCGACGCTGCGATTCGCTTTGCCGCGTTTCCACTTGCGCGCGGAACAGATCGGTGCGGGAAAGCGGCATCGCGCGGGCAAGTTCCACATTGCCGCCCATCTCGACCATCATGTCGTAGAAACGGCGCCGCTCGTTCAGATAATCGCCCCGCTGTCCTGATAGGCGCAAGTCTTCGAGAACCTTGGCCGACTTTACCAGACGCTGCGCCGCGCGATCATTCGGACAATTCGTTGCCGCCAGTCTGGCAGCAAGACGCGCAAGAGGCTCCAGCGTATCGAGAAGGTCAAGCACGGACTTGCGGTCAAGCGCCGCAATATATGCCCCCCGGAAGCGATTGAGATCGACAATTCCGGCAGCCGCGAGATGCTTCAAAGCTTCGCGCAGGGAACCCCGGCTTATGCCAAGGCGGCTGGTCAGTTCAGGTTCCAGCAGGTGCTGCCCCGGAACGAGGCGGCCGCTTCTGATATCCTGAAGGATTGCTCCAGCAACGCGGTCGCTTGCACTCAGCTTGCCGGTGTTATCGTTATCATCCGGCGATGATTTTTCCTTCAGAACCTGACCCACGTAAACTTAGCTCCCTTCTGAGCGCACAAGTGATTGAGCCTTAGGCAGATCGCGCCTGTTTGGTCAATGCGAGGCCCTGCTTTACCCGACGAACCTAACACCCATTCAGACCAATGCAAATCGTCCGACAATTTGATCCCCAATTGAAAGACAATGTTTTTGCAGATTTGGCAATTTCCTGATATTGTCTGACGAAATCATATGAAGCAATACAAGCTAGCTCGTCGGGAGAGCAAATCAAGATGGCAACCGCAATTCAAGATACCACCTGGAAGAATCCTGTCGCGACAGACGGGCGGATTGTAGACGCAATACCACCGATTCCGGCCATAGACAGAATGCACGGGCCGATCACAAGGCGTATTCTTTCCCGCTTCTATCTGTTGCAGGCCGCATGGTTCCTGGTGGGGGTTTTGCCCGTCATTCTGGGAATGAGTCCACAATGGAAAGCCTTTGGCCTAAGCCTTGTCTTGCCCGGTGGCGGCTTCTTTTTCGCTGGCGATATTGGCGGGGCCGTGTTCGGCCTCGTGACCGTTGCCGCATTTGCTGTCATCACGTTCATCTGGTGGGCGCGCGGTGTCGTCATTGGCCCGCCCGGCGTGTTAATCGCCAGTGGTATTCTCGCTGCTCTCTGGGTGGGAGAGCGGCCCGGTATTGCCATTATGGAATATGCCGTTCCAGCCGCGTTTATTGCGCTCCATGCTGGCCTCGCCTTGCGGCGCCGCGCAAAATTCAAGGCTGCGAAACAAAGAGCCTCTGCACATAATGCCGCGCTGGCGACGATCGAGCCGGTCATGCGCCAGGCACCGATTGAAGCCGGGCCAGAAATGCCCGCAGGCCAGATCGCCGAATTTCGCCGGATGCTCGATCTTGCGTTGCAACCACTCGACAAATGGGAGGGCTTCGATTTTAGCGACATGTGGCAGGATGGTTCCCTGCGGTATCAGATTGCAACGCCCAGCTGGCATCTCGCCTTTGCCCAATATACACAGCTCCCGGCATTCCATGGCTATCTCAATACCGCTCAGGAAAACCTGATCAAAAAGCATATCGATCGGAAAACGTGGAATTACTGGTTCTGGGAGAGCCTGTGGGGCAACCTGCGGGTTTCCAGAAACCCGGTCGAGATCGACAATATCATGTTGAGCGGATTTCTGGGCGTATCGCTTGGCCTGTTCGAGACATCGAGCGGAACCTCCCCGTTCAAGGAACCCGGCTCGCTGACATTCCGCTGGGATGAGAACACAGTGGCGCAATACAGCCACGAAACCATGCTGCGCGAAGTGGTCAAAAACTTCAAACGCTATGATTATGGGTGGTTCCCGTGCGAGCCGCGCTGGATCTATTCCATGTGCAATCTCGTGGGGCGCACTGCTCTCAATCTCCATGATGCGCGCAACGGCACCCACTTGCTTGACGAAGTTGCCGCGCGATTTGACCAGTCGATGCAGGAAGAAATGTTGCTGCCGGATGGGCGCGTGCGCGTTTGCACCTCGTCCACTTTCGGCTTCACTGTGCCTAGCCTTTCCGGGTTGTTCGGGGAGACCTGGGGCATCCGTTTCCTCACCCCTTACGCACCGGACGAGGCTGAACGCCTCTGGGCAATCATGAAGCGTGACTTCATCAAGGTAAACGACAAGGGCGAACTGGATTTCCACTTGCTCCCGCTCGGCTGGGACACGCGGCGGCCGGCGAACTTCTCCTACAAGCAGTGGCCGGAAATGAATCCGCTTGCCGTAACGCTCTGGGCTGCGCTGGAAATGGGTGACGAACCGATTATCGCGGCCATCAGAAAGTCTCTGGATTCGATGTATGGCGAAGGCACGGCCGATGCCCTCACCTGGACTCGCGCCAACACCGTGCGCGACATGGTCAACACAGGGCTGCCCGACGCATGGCGCACAGGCCCCTTGCTGAGCGAGGCAAAATATCCCGATGTCATCGTCACCCGCGCCGTATCAGATGGCGCGGGCCTGGACCTTGTCTTGCGCCCCGGCGGCGGTGAAACACAAGCCGCGCTTGGGTTCAGCCGCTTGCGGCCCGGTCGTCAGTATCGGGTTGTCCAGACGGACGAAACACTCACCGCCACAAACGAAGGCAGGGCCAGCATTGCCTTGCCACTGGGCGAAAGGCGTGAAATTACCCTCTTGCCGATGGGTTGATTATGAAAGGAAACTCGCAGCCATGATCTGCTGCGTCATCGCCGCCTATATCTACGCGCAGATCGTCGCTGCGCTGCGGCGGTGGTGTATCTATTGGGGACTGATGCGGCGCGGCCCCTATGACCGCGAACTTCCCACTTTTTTCAGCAACTTGCGCGGTGCCGGGCCGCGCCCCGCGATGTCCACACTGGCACTGACAGCGGTGTT
>JAGREQ010000124.1 GCA_020446465.1 Novosphingobium sp.
TTGAGCATCCGCCCTGTCCAAGATTCAATGTCTTCGTTCGATATATAGGGGAGTTGTTCCGCTTCGGCGTCAGTGGGCCTGACCGTTGAAAGGTCCACGGACCACTTGAGCCAATCGGTTCGCCACTCGTTTGGCGGCATCCCGACCCATGCAGGTAACTCGGTACTGTGCTGGAAATAGCTCACGCCACCAGACCCTTGAGCAGCCCGGCAATCTCGCGTTCCAGCCCGGCAATGTCCGCCTCGATGGCGTCGAGCGGGCGCGGCGGCTTGTAGACGTAGAAATGCCGGTTGATCGGCACTTCATAGCCAACCTTGGTTTTCGCATAGTCCACCCAGGCATCGGGCACATGGGGCAGCACTTCGGCGGCGATGTAGGCGTCAATGTCCCCACGCATGGTATCGACCAGATCGTCATTGGGCATGTCCGGTCCGAAGTTCATCGGCAAGGGCAGAACGGTTCCGGCGGGCAGCGGGATATTCTCGGTGTCGCGCAACTCGCTGTCCGGCTCCGGCCTGCCCTTGCTGTCTTGGCAAATTTCGGCCTGCGGATCACGCTCGCCCAGCGCAGCGAAGATCGCCTTCTTGATGGGGGCAGGCAACCTGGCTCCAAAACGCTTGGCTGCACGGTCAAGGTCCGCCTCGAACACCTCCCGGTCCATATAGCGGCCATTCTTCTCAAGCGTGGTGCAAGTGTCGCGGATGCGCTGTTGCTCTTTGCGTCCAGCGGCTTCCTCGGCCTCTGCAGCCTTCGCATCCTTGCGCTTCTTCGAAACCGCCAGATTCTCGAACGCCTTCTGTTCGTCCAGCCGTGCGATGCGTTCCGGCGTCGCTTCCAGATTGAGGCGCAAGGGGCGTTCGACCGTGACTTTCAGGAAGCCAAACGCGTGATTGTCAAAAATGCGGCTGACCACGCGGGATTCCGCCTGGCCGTCGATCTGCACCGTCTCGCGCTCGCCATCGGTGAAGTTGCCGTAAAGCTCGGTCAGCCGGGCGATGTGGGCTTCGGACAGTTCGTTGCGCTTGTTGTTCAGGCTCTTCTTCATCTTCTGAAAAAGCCTTGTGCCGTCGATCAACTGGACCTTGCCGCGCCGTTCCGGCCTCTTTCGGTTGGTGACAAGCCAGACATAGGTAAAAATGCCGGTGTTGTAGAAAAGCTGATCGGGCAGCGCGATAATGGCGTCGAGCCAGTCATTCTCGATGATCCAGCGTCGGATATTGGACGGGCCTGACCCGGCATCGCCGCTGAACAGCGGGGAACCATTGAAGATGATGGCGATTTTTGATCCTTCCCCGCCCTGTTCCGGGCTGGGGTGCATCTTGGAAATCATGTGCTGGAGGAACAGCAGCGAGCCATCGTTGATCGCGGGCAGGCCAGCACCGAACCGCCCGCTAAAACCAAGTTCCGACGCCTCCTTGCCGACGACCTTATGCTGATCCTTCCACTCCACGCCGAAGGGCGGGTTGGCCAGCATGTAATGGAACTGCTTGCCCTGAAATCCGTCGAACGTCTTGCCGTCGCCCAGCGTATCGCCCAGCACGATATGGTCGGTTTCCTCATCCTTGATGAGCATGTCCGAACAGCAGATCGCCCAGGATTCGTCGTTGTATTCCTGTCCGTAAAGGCCAAGCTGTGCCCGGTCGTTCTGTGCGCGGATTGTCTCTTCCGAGACGGACAACATGCCGCCTGTGCCGCAAGCCGGGTCGTAAATCTCGCGGTAAATGCCGGGTTTGTAGACGTCTTCCTCGCCGGTGTAGACGAGGTGGGTCATCAGGCGGATGACTTCGCGCGGGGTAAAGTGGTCGCCCGCTTCCTCGTTCGCCTGTTCGTTGAACTTCATGACGAGGTGTTCGAACAGGTATCCCATCTGGATGTTGTCGATGCGGTCGGGGTGAAGGTCTACCGTGGGATCAGCCATGGCTTGTACGATGGCGTAGAGCCGGTTGCTGGAGTCGAGTTTTTCGATCTGATCGCTGAACTTGAACTTTTCGAAAATGGCGCGGGCGGTATCAGAAAAGCCGTTGATGTAGGCGACAAGGTTTGGCGCAATGTTTTCGCTGTCGTCCAGCAGCTTGGCGAAAGTGAACGCGCTGGTGTTGTAGAGCGGCTGGGTGCGGTTGGCATCCACAATGCGGGTCAAAAGGCGGGGAATAGCGTTTTCGGGTGTGCCAGCCGCGATTAGCCTCGCGTGCTCGGCCAGGACTGCATCCTTGGTCGGCCCCAATACCCAATCAAGGCGCCGCAGCACCACCATGGGCAACATGACCAGCCGGTATTGCGGCGGTCGATAGGGACCACGCAATCGGTTCGCGATTTCCTTGTGACGTTCGGTAAGCACGTGTCCCCCCTGCTGTTTTCATATTTCGCTTAGTATGAAGAGGCCGCGTGGGCCAAGGGGGTTGCGGTGCGGCTTCTAAACTTTCGACGAACTTTCTTTCTTCATTTTTTGGAGAATTGCGCGAAACTTGCGCCTCTATGAATGCAGGAGAGCTTGCCATTCGTTCCGCCACATCAGGGCACATTTTCTGCTTAATTGCGCATATATGCGCGGATCAATGATTGTGGCGCGAGATCAGGGAGGGTTTCGATCCTCTGCCGCAGAAAACGTATGATGCTAATGACCTACCGAAAGTTTGTTGATGAAAGGAAATTGTACTTCAGGATGGGACCACCATCAGATCACTTAGCGCCTTCAGGATGGGGGCATCATTCTTATGGTTGATGACCGACGTTAAATGTTGGCGCGGAATTAGATGGACCGCTTGCGACTCCCAACCCATGTCGGCCGGACTCCCACTGATACGGCGGCCGACGTAATATCGCGTGAAGCTGGTCGAGCGTGACACGTCGATGAGGAAACCTGTCAGTTCAACCCTGAGACCGGACTCTTCGTATGCCTCCTTGATAGCATTCGCACGAGTTGAAAGTCCTTCCTTGGCCAATTGGCTGCCCTTTGGGAATGTGGTGGTATACCCACCGAACTGGTTGCTTGGAGATACCGCCCAAACTCTCCCATCCGGTTCAAGCAGAACTACGCCCGATGCAGGCTTCTTGCCCGGTTCTACGATAAAATCGGGCTCGTCAAATCGAGCACCATCGACCAGCAATTCCCAGTCTTGGGAGCTTGTGGGAAGATTGGACCAGGAACAAAAGGGAATGGTGTTGAGACCCTTCGGCAATGGGCCATCAGGGATCACTGTAGCAACTTGGTCGGACGCTTCCCATGCCTCCAGTGGGCTCGGCTGGCTGGGCTTGGCCAATGTAACCAGTTTGCCATTTTCATCTTTTCGCGGGTGATACACTGACATCACAAAGGCTCCGGTTCGAGCACCTCGACATCTTGAGAAGCGGCGGCCGTACCTGGGCCTTCTGGATGTTCGCAATTATGGCACAATACGATCCAGTCGCGATCATTGGTGCATGCGGCATGAGGAGAGCCATCAGTCGAATAGGTCATCGCGGCTATGCTATATCGAACGTAGTTGTGCGTGCGGTTGACGGATGCGCCACACCGGCAGCACGAATTAACGAATCCGAAAGGGGGATAGGTGGTTTGGACCTCGAACGTATCGGCAAGCCCCGGCTCCGCTGCCTCCCAGCAGGATCGAGTGCAATAGGCGTGAAGGTTTTCCCGAATCTTGATGTTGATTTGAGGCACAGGCTTTCCGCCGCGACGAATGACAGTGACCCGTTCGACGCAGCGATCAAAGTCGTATTGGTCGGGTTCCGTCAACTTGCCGCAATAGCCGCAATTTTGTGAAAATGGGTGTGGCATTGCTCATACATGAGGGTCTTTGACTTTTCATGCAATAACAATCATCTGTGTTATTTTTGATATTTGTTGGACTACGAATCCAGGTGACATACCAGGTCGCAAATATCTGAGCTTTTAAGCATACAAAATGGTCTTGCCCGCTGATCGAGTATGGAAAGCCAGCGTAATCTTCATAATTCCACGCCCGCCTGTGCCAATGCGAGATGCAGGCAATCTGCCGGTGTCCCTTTTGTCCCTAATGCCCTAAGCCAGATTTGCGACCGCAGGGCCGATTCTCTTGAGAACAGGTCCGCAGCACTCAGGGCCTCGCTTTTGCGGGGCCTTATTTTTGTGTGGCAAACCCTGCAAACAAAAAAGAAGTGCATTTTACATGCATCCAATATATATCTTTTGGCTGGATGGGTCTTGGCGTGTATGGTGTCTGCCTGATGGAAATGAAGAACAAACAGAAGGCCGTTCGAGAGTTCTGGCGCATGGTGAAGTGGATCGCTTTAGCCGGTGTTCTGATGGTGATCGCCGCGCTGTTTTACCTTCAGGCCATGGATTCGTTGAGCACCCATGCTGTAATTGCCACGATATTGGGCGTGTTTTTTTCGGTCCTTCTTGGCAGCGGATTATTCTCCCTTTCCTTCTTCAGCGACAAAAGCGGCCATGATGACGAGGTAAGCGGGACCACAACCAGGCGGGACGATTAATCAACCTCGCCTTTCCAGTTTAAGCCACGGGATAAAGCATCAATCTCTCGTCAGCGGGAGAGTCTTCGCTAGTCGCAAGGCCATTTGATAGCGTCAAAGTCTGGACGGACATTTCCTGGCCATCTAGGGAAGTTACATGTGCGGAATCGCGGGATGGTACAAGCGCGGCGGACAGCCGGTCTCTGCTGATCGTATTGCGCGGGCCTGCGACACAATAATACATCGTGGCCCGGACGATTGGGGCGTCCATGTCGATGGCGATATCGGCATGGGCATGAGGCGGTTGGCAATTATTGACCTGGAGGGCGGTCATCAGCCTATCTTTTCGCCTGATGGTCGTTTTGCCATTACTTTTAACGGTGAGATTTACAATCACCAGGAACTGCGACGTCCGCTGGCAGAGCGCGGCTGGCAGTTTCGCACACATTCCGACACAGAGACATTGCTGGCCGCATTTGTCCATTGGGGGGATGATGCCTGGCTAAAGTTGGAGGGAATGTACGGTGTAGCCATCTGGGATGCACATGCGCGGCGGTTAACTCTTGCGCGTGACCCCTTGGGGATAAAGCCGCTCTACTTCACCCGGCAGAACGGCGGCATCGCCTGGGGTTCGGAAATCCGGGCAATCCGTGCATTGAGCGATAAAGACAACGATGGACTGACATTCACTTTGCGTGACCGGGCAGTCCATGATTTTTTCATGTTTGGCCATGTTCAGAAGCCTCGCACGATCTGGAATGAGGTGATGCAGCTTGAGCCGGGCCATGTGCTGCACATCGGACAAGAAGGTGATCCGGAAATACGGCGCTTCTGGTTCCCATGCTTCGCACCTGCAACAGGCCGGAGCGAGGCAGAGTGGATCGAACAGACGCGCGAACAATTTTCCGCCACGGTTGAACGCCACATGTTGGCGGATGTGCCAGTGGGCGTGTTTCTTTCAGGTGGAGTGGATTCATGTGCGGTTGCGGCCGCAATGGCTCACCATGCCAGAGGGCCGGTCAAGGCGTTCACGATGAGTTTTCCAGGCACATCAGTCGATGAAAGCAAGATCGCCGCAGACATAGCCAAACATCTGGGCTGCGAACACATCGTGCTTCCGCTGGAACCTCAGGACGCAGGCGTCATGCTTGACGCTGTTCAGGCCAGCCATGATGAGCCGTGCGCCGCCACCGCCGCAGTGCCGGTCTGGCATTTGTCGAAACTGGCGGCTGAACACGTCAAAGTGGTCTTGGCTGGCGAAGGTTCGGACGAGATTTTTGCCGGATACAAGCGCCAGCGTACCGCGCTTGCTGCTGCGCGGATGCAACCGTGGTTGAGATTGATCGATCCGCTGGCCGCGATGCTTGACCACCTGCCTTCAGGATCACAGCGTATCAATTACCTGCGCCAGTCCGCTCGTCGTTTTCGTCAGTCGGCTGGTCTGGAAAGTAATTTTCAAAGGTTTTTCCAGGGCACCCAGATATCAACGCCCTGGGTTCGTGAAGCACTCTATAATCCGGAGTTTCGGGCAAGCCAGGAAAGCGATCATCCATTCGCCGATCTTGAAGCGGAATACTTCGGCTGGGATAGCGCGGCGTCCATGCACCCGCTTGACCAGTTCATGCTGGCGGACATCACGGTGCATATGCCCAGCTCGCTGCTCAATCGCACAGATCGCGGTTCAATGGCGCATTCACTCGAAGCGCGCGTTCCATTCCTGTCACACAAGTTTGTCGACTGGTCGCTTACGATGCCGCGCGAAATGAAGTTGAGAGGAAAGACCGGCAAATGGGCGCTCAGGAAGGCGGTTGCTCCGTGGTTTCCCGAAGGCGCGATCCCCAATCGCAAGATCGGCTTTCAACTGCCTTTTGCGGAATGGTTCAGCGG
>JAGREQ010000125.1 GCA_020446465.1 Novosphingobium sp.
AAGAAGGCCAAGCCGCACCGCAAAGGGCGCGCCTACTGGATCGAGCGCGACGGTGCGGTCTGGCTGATCAGGCGGGCAGGGCGTGGGATGCTGGCGGGAATGCGTGCCTTGCCTGATGATGGCTGGTGCGCCGGCAGCGATGGTTCAGCCCACCCGCCGGTTGCTGGCGATTGGCAGAACATGGGAGCCGTTCAGCATGACTTCACCCATTTCAGGCTTAGTCTCGAATTGATGGTTCACGATGGATCGGTTGACGCCGTTCCTCAAGGCGAAGGCGAGTGGTGGCCGCTTGCCAGCCTTGAGGGGGCCGGGCTGCCGACACTTTTTGCGAAGGCCGCACGGCTGGCCGTGGCGCAGGAGCAGGACGCATGAGGGATATGTCGGCAAGCGCAGCAATTTCACGCCGGATGTTTCTGCGTGGCGCATCCGCCAGTGCGGGCGTGGCAGCAATCGGCGCTCTGGTTCCGGGCGGCGCGGCCTGGGCTGCGCAAATGGGAACCTGGCCCGATGTGCGGCAGTTCACCCGCCGTTATGTCGAATCGGGTCGGCTGGCGGGCGCGGTTGCTGCGATGGGAATGGGCCATGACCCGATCACCGAGATTGCAAAGGGTGTAAAGACGATTGGGCAGGCAACGCCTGTTTCGGCGGACAGCCTGTTTCGCATTTATTCGATGACCAAGCCGATAACAGGCATGGCCGCGATGATCCTTGTCGATGAAGGCAAGTTGACGCTTGATCAGCCACTGGCTGATATTCTGCCGGAGTTTTCGCAAATGATGGTCCAGCGTGTGCCTGATGGCCCGCTGGATGATCTTGTACCTGCAGAACGGCCCATCACTATCCGCCACTTGCTGACGCATACCGCAGGCCTTGGCTATACCCTTGTCCAGCGCGGCCCGATCAAGGCTGCCTACATGCGGGCCGGTCTGGTTCCCGGTATTGTCAGCCGCTTGCCGCTGGAACAGATGTTTGGCGGTGGTGCGCCTGCCCCCAGTCTGAAGGTCTTTGCTGAGCGACTGGCGAAAATGCCGCTGGTTTACCAGCCGGGCACGCGCTGGAGCTATTCGGTTGGCCTCGACCTTATGGGCCGGGTGATTGAAGTGGTCAGCCGCCAGCCTTTCGATGTGTTTCTGAAACAGCGACTGTTCGATCCGCTGGGCATGGACAGCACTTTCTTCAAGGTGCCAGCCAGCGCGGCCAGGCGCCTTACCAGCAATTATGGCGTGCTCGCTGGCATGTTATTGCCGCTCGATCCGGCGGATGCTTCCATTTTTACTGAAGAGCCACCTTTTCCGTTTGGCGGCTCTGGTCTGGTTTCCAGCCCGCGTGATTATGACCGTTTCCTGTTGATGTTGCTGGGTCAGGGGCGGCTGGGCAAATCCGAGATTATCAGCCTCGACGCAGTGCGTCTGGGCACATCAAACCTCTTGCCGCCGGGTGTTACGACCAAAGGCACGATTGCCAATGGCGGTGGCTTTGGTGCGGGCGGACGTGTCGGGCTGGGGCGAGAGGAAGGAACCTTCGGCTGGGGCGGTGCGGCAGGAACAATTGCCTTTGCAGACCTTAAACATGGTTGGCGTGGCGGTTTCTATACGCAATACATGCCTGTAGAAGCCTATCCTATCCATCGGGAGTTTCCTCAAGTGGCCATGAAAGACGCAATCGCAAACCTTCAACAAGCGGTGATCTCATGAACGATCCTGCCGCTGCCGTGACTGGCCTCGCGCTGGATCGTGCCGATCATTTGCGCGCCGACCCGGATGGTCTTGCCCCTTACATGAACTGGAAGGCGCGGGTTCTGAAGCTCGATGGGCTGGAGCCGGTGCTGACGCCTGCTCGTGCGCTGGAATGGGGCACTCTGGCCGATTGTGACCCAGATGCGGAACTGCTGTTCCTTGGCCTTGCCGACGGGCGCGGGTATTTTGCGGCCGTTCCCCAAGGGCACAGCAACGGTGCTGCGCGGATGAGCGCTCCGGCCCGCGCTGCCATGGCCGCGTTGGGAGCGGACGATCTCGAAACGTTCGCCATGGCCCGTTCCATGGTGGACTGGCACGCCCGCCATCGTTTTTGTGCCCAGTGCGGCGCTCCGACGCAAATTGCCAAGGGTGGCTGGCAGCGCACATGCGGGAGTTGCAAGGCCGAACATTTCCCGCGCGTCGATCCGGTTACGATCATGCTGGTGGAATGCGACGGACAATTGCTTCTTGGCCGCCAGCCGAACTTTCCCGGCGGGTTCTATTCGGCGCTGGCCGGTTTTGTGGAACCGGGTGAGACGATTGAATCGGCTGTCCGGCGTGAAGTATTGGAAGAAGCGGGCGTCGCCGTGCGCGATGTGAGTTATTGTTCCAGTCAGGCCTGGCCGTTTCCTTCGCAACTGATGATCGGGTGCCATGCCTTTGCGGATGACCCGGCGATTACGATCGACACCACCGAACTGGAAGATGCGCGCTGGTTCACCCGGCAGGACGTGGCCGATGCAATGGCCGGGCGCGACAGTGCCAGCTTTACACCGCCGCCTTCTATGGCAATCGCGCACCACCTGATCCGCTGGTGGCTGGCGCGCTAAAACTATATTCTAAAGATATAAAACCTACCGGAGAGCACGATGTCTGAAGATATTCGTCCGTTTACAATTGCCATCCACGATGCTGAACTCGACGATCTGGCGCGACGGCTGGAACGGGTGCGCTGGCCCGAAAAGGAAACGGTGGCAGACTGGAATCAAGGGGTGCCGCTGGCAAAGGCCATGGCTCTGGTGGATTACTGGCGCAATTCCTATGACTGGCGGCGTTGTGAAGCGGCGATCAACGCCCATCCGCAATTCGTCACGGAAATTGATGGGCTGGACATTCATTTCCTCCATGTCCGTTCGCCCAACCCCGATGCCATGCCACTTATCCTGACACATGGCTGGCCCGGAGCGATTACCGAGTTCATGAAAGTGATCGGCCCGCTTAGCGACCCGGCTGCTTATGGCGGTGATCCGGCGGATGCGTTCCATCTGGTTATCCCGTCGCTGCCCGGCTTCGGCTTTTCCGGTAAGCCGACCACGACAGGATGGGGCGTTCCCAAAATCGCGCAGGCATGGGACATTTTGATGAAGCGTCTGGGCTATGCCCGGTATGTCGCACAAGGCGGGGACTGGGGAGCGGCAGTGACGATGCAGATGGGACACCGGGCACCCAAAGGACTTGCCGCCGTTCATACTAATCTGCCGCTGGTGATGCCGGAAGATCCCGGCACCGATTTAAGTGAACAGGAATTGGCTATGGTGCAGGCGCTGGAGTATTATGCGCGCTGGGATGGTGGCTATTCCGATCAACAGGCCAGCCGTCCGCAGACGCTGGGCTATGCCTTGGCGGATTCGCCTGTGGGCCAGGCCATGTGGATTTATGAAAAGTTCTGGAGCTGGACCGATTCAGATGGCGACCCGGAAAACGTGCTTACCAAGGATGAAATGCTCGATACAATCATGCTTTACTGGTTGACCAACAGCGGTGCATCATCAGCACAGATATATTGGGAAAGCTATCACGGCTCATTCGTGGCTACTGATATCGATATTCCCTCAGCTGCCAGCATCTTTCCCGGCGATATCTACGCCGCGCCGCGCAGTTGGGCGGAAAAGTGTATGCACAACCTTATTTACTGGAATGAACTCGACAAAGGTGGCCATTTTGCCGCGTTCGAACAGCCTGACCTGTTCGTTGCGGAATTGCGAAACGGGTTTAGATCCGTTCGATAGGGCGGGATGGCGTCAGGCGAGGCCCAGTTTGGCCAGTTCCTTCACCAGATGGCCGGGCAGGACATCGCCGGAATCGCTGCCAAGGTCTGCCAGGTCGGGCGGGGCGTCCTCTTCTGCCAGATAACGCCAGCCCTGATGCGCGCGCCGGGCGCGTGGTTCAACCGGGATCAGCACCGGTTCCAGTTCGATATTCCAGCGGCCATCCTCTTCGCGCCGGGTAAAGCCTTTGATCGGGCTGCGGCCAACCAGCGTGTGATCGAAAATCCAGTAGAGCGAGCCGCCTGTCATTTCTTCCCGCCGCCGTGGCAGGTTGCGGGTCGTCGCAAAGGCCGTGGGGTTGCGCTCCAGCCATCGGCGCAGGCTGTCCACGCTTTCGGCACCATAGGCGATCTTGGTCATGTGGAGCGGCATAAGCCCAAGATAGCGCGGCCTGCGGCACAGGCAAGGTCAGGCAAGGCCCGCCAGCACCGCAAGGCCAAGGAACGAGAAAAATCCCATCACGTCCGTCGCCGTGGTCACAAAGACCGAAGACGATACGGCAGGGTCGATCTTCATGCGTTCCAGCGTCACAGGCACGATTATGCCCATGAGGCCTGCCGTCAGATTGTTGATGACCATTGCCGCGCCAATTACCAGCCCCAGCATCGGATAGCTGAACAGCAATGCCGTGCCGCCGCCGATCATCAGGCCCAATGCTGCGCCATTGGTCAGTGCGATGCGCAATTCGCGCATGATCATCCGCCAGGTGTTGGAACTGGTCAGTTGGTTGGTGGCCAGCGCGCGAACGACAACCGCCAGCGTCTGTGTGCCTGCATTGCCGCCCATGCCGGACACGATAGGCATCAGCACGGCCAGCAGTGCGAATTTGGCAATGGCGTCCTGAAATATGCCAACAACGCTGGAGGCGAGAATCGCCGTGCCCAGATTGACCACCAGCCATGACAGGCGTGATCGCACTGTCAGCATGATCGGTTCGTTGATGTCGCCATCGCCCGCACCGGACAGGCGCATGATGTCTTCGCTGGCTTCTTCCTCGATAATGTGGACGACGTCATCGACCGTGATCTGGCCGACCAGCCTGCCGCTGTCGTCCACCACGGCAGCCGAAATCAGCGCGTATTTCTGGAATCGCAGGGCTACTTCTTCCTGATCCATCCCGACGGGGATCAGGGTCTGGTCACGCTTCATCACATCGGCCAGGGCGATGTGACGCGGGGTCCGCATGACCCATGAAAGCTGGCACGTGCCGACCGGGTGATGCTGCGGGTCGACGATGAAGACTTCCCAGAACTCGGTCGTCAGGTCGCTGTTTTCACGCAGATAATCAATAAGATCGCCGACCGTCATGTGTTCCGGCACCGCGACCAGATCGCGCTGCATCAGGCGCCCGGCGGTTTCTTCCGGATAGGACAGGGCAGTTTCGATGGCAGCGCGGTCTTCCGCGTCCATTTCTGCAAGGACGGCGGCCTGATCGTCTGCGTCGAGATCTTCGAGAAGCTGGACCGCGTCGTCGGTTTCCAGCTGTTCGGCGATTTCTGCCACGGCTTCGGGCGGTAGCGCCTCGATCATGTCTTCGCGGACGTGATCGTTCAACTCGGCGATGACCTCGCTGGTCATCAGGTCGGAAATGGCCTTGGCAAGGGCAGCGCGGTCATCGCGCCCGATCAGTTCGAAAAGGTCGGCGATGTCAGCGGGGTGGAGCGGCTCGACCAGATCGTAAGCCAGTGTATCGTCGTCGTTTTCGATTGCCTGTGCAACCGCGCGGACAAACTCGGCCTTCAGGCGGTTTTCATCGTCGAACTGCTCACGCTCTTCCTCGCCATGTGGCGTGTCAGTGCGTTGCAGCGCGTCGAGTCCGTCCGAAGTCATGCACTTCTCCTATTGCGCGCTGCAACAAATGCAACCGCGCGGGGTGACATTGCGGCTGTTCAGGCTATATCGGCGCGCATTCAAGCAGGAGTTTTTGAACCATGGCCGACGAAAAACTTACATTGACACTCGATAATGGCGATGTCGTCATCAAATTACGCCCCGATCTGGCGCCAGGCCATGTTGAGCGGATCAAGGAACTGGCAGGCGAAGGGTTCTACGACGGGATTGTCTTTCACCGCGTGATTCCCGGCTTCATGGCGCAGGGCGGATGCCCCAACGGCACGGGCATGGGCGGGTCGGAAAAGCCTGACCTGCAGGCAGAATTCAATGCAGAACCACATGTGCGCGGCACCTGTTCGATGGCTCGCACCAGCTATCCGCACAGCGCCAACAGCCAGTTTTTCATCTGTTTTGACGATGCCCGCTTTCTGGACAATCAGTATACCGTATGGGGCCAGGTCGAAAGCGGCATGGAACTTATCGATGCGCTGCCCGTGGGTGAACCCCCGGCAAGCCCCGGCAAGATCGTGAAAGCGACGGTGAGCTAAACGCTATAGCCTTTTGATTTCCCGCATTTCTTAACCGAAAAAGTCTATCAACTTTTTCTCGAAATGATTCAGTGCGTGTCAGGGGCGGCCAATACTGGAATAAGTGTATCCGGCCCCGCGCATTTCTGCCGCATCATAGACATTGCGCAAG
>JAGREQ010000126.1 GCA_020446465.1 Novosphingobium sp.
GAACAGACCTACATCGAAAAGAAGGGCAAGCTGACGCTCGCGACGACAAAGTTCCGCGACGAATCGCACTTGTTCCAGATTGCCCAACGCATTGTGAACCAGGTTGGTCGCCGCGTTGACCAGACCACGCCGCTGGCCGACGCCCGCCTGAAGGATGGCAGCCGCGTTAACGTCATCATCCCGCCATTGAGCTTGCGCGGGACAGCGATCTCCATTCGTAAGTTCTCCGAAAAGCCGATCACCATCGACATGCTGCAAGGCTTCGGCTCGATGAGCGTCAAGATGGCAACTGCGCTGAAAATCGCAGGCGCCTGCCGGATGAACGTCGTGATTTCAGGCGGCACGGGTTCGGGCAAGACGACAATGCTCAACGCCTTGTCAAAGATGATCGATCCGGGCGAACGCGTGCTGACAATCGAAGACGCTGCCGAACTTCGCTTGCAGCAGCCGCACTGGTTGCCGCTGGAAACACGCCCGCCAAACCTTGAAGGGCAAGGCGCGATCACGATTGGCGACCTTGTGAAGAACGCCCTGCGTATGCGTCCTGACCGCATTATCCTGGGCGAAATTCGTGGCGCGGAATGTTTCGACCTTCTCGCGGCCATGAACACCGGCCATGATGGCTCCATGTGTACGCTTCACGCCAACAGCCCGCGTGAGTGCCTCGGCCGTATGGAAAATATGATCCTGATGGGCGACATCAAGATTCCGAAGGAAGCCATTTCGCGCCAGATCGCGGAATCGGTGGACCTCATCGTGCAGGTCAAGCGCCTTCGCGACGGTTCGCGCCGCACCACCAACATCACCGAAGTGATCGGCATGGAAGGCGACGTGATCGTGACGCAGGAGCTGTTCAACTTCGAATATCTGGATGAGAGCGAAGACGGCAAGATCATCGGTGAGTTCCGCTCATCGGGCCTGCGCCCCTACACGCTTGAAAAAGCGCGCCAGTTCGGGTTCGATCAGGCCTATCTCGAAGCCTGCCTGTAAGGTCAGCACGAACCGCGGATACCTACGCCTGGCTAATGCCCTGTGCGCCCAGCGCCACATTGCGATGATGCACATGCTCACGCCATGTGATGATCAGCCCTGCCGCAACAATCAATGGCGCACCAAACCATGTTGCCGCCGGTGGCAGGTTGTCAAAAATCCACCAGCCAAACAAGGTCGCCCACAAGAGCGATGAATAATCCATCACGACCACACTGCTGACCCGGCCGAACCGCAGCGACGTCGTGACCAGTATCAGACCGACCAGGCCAAGCCCGCCAATACCTGCCAGAATAGCCCATTGATAGCCCGTGTGATGTTCCATCACAAATGGTAGTGAAAGCATCAGCAGTGGCGAGGAAAATGCCGAAAAATAGAGGACAATCGCCAGCGGATCTTCCGTCCGGCCAAGATCGCGGATCTGAATAGATGTCAGCGCAACCATGAAAGCTGCGGTAAGAGCAACAGCAGCGCCGAAGATGGGAATTGGCGATTGACCGGGCTGGCTGACCACTATCACACCTAGAAAACCCAGCAGAACCGCACTCCAGCGCCACCAGCCGACACGTTCCTTCAAAAACAGCGACGATAAAATCACTGCCCAGAACGCGACTGTGAAGTTCAATGTCGTGGCTTCGGCCAGTGGGAGCAGGATAGCACCGCCAAACACACAGGCCATCCCGGTAAGGCCAGCTGCGGCCCGCCTTAGATGCGCGAAGATTCTCTCGGTCTTCAGGCGGTGCAGTTCTCCGCGCATGGCCAGCCAGAGCAAGATCAGCGGAGCACCGGGAACCAGCCGCCAGAACATGATTTCAACAAGCGGAATCCCGGTCTGCTGTGCAAGTTTGACAAGCGCCAGCATCGCCGAAATCGCAAACGCTGACCCCAAGCGGAGAATGAGGGCAAACATGGGGCGGTGCTGCGGCGGAGAGGCCATCCACCCGCTTTAGGGGAAGCCAGACTACGATCAAGAAGAACTGTGCCGCCCGGACATTATCGGACAGGAGGAGCGATTGCGAACGGGCCGGCAAACGACTACCTGCGCTCACGATGCAAGCGGCCATCATATTTGTGGAACTCTATCCTGATGTCACCCTGCTGGCAGGGCTGGCGCTGGCCTGCCTTGCCGTCTCGGTTGCGGCTGGTCTTGCAGACACGCGGCGTTCCCGGCGGACCAACCTTGACCGGGTGGGCTTCATGCCGTGGCGCACGCTGTCCATTATCTGCCTGTTCGTGGCGGCTTCCCTCGCCTATCTTGCATGGAAAGACTGGATGGGCGGCTGAAAATACCTGTTGAGCGCATCGTTCAGCTATCTGTCAGAATTGCGCTGGCACCCGGACACAACTATTGGTGCGATACGTCGTGTCGCAACCATGACCAAGTTTGGCACCGGCCGCAGGGCCACAAGAAAGGATTTTTCGCCGTGATCCGCAAGATATTGCTCGCAACACTGCTCGGCAGTTTCGCTTTGACCGCCACGGCCTGCAACACGGTCAAAGGACTGGGGCAGGATATCGAATCCGTTGGGCAGGCTGGCGACGACGCGATGTAATTACCCGCTCGCAGGCGCATCATTCACTGCTTGCGATATACGAGCGTCAAATTGTTCGCTGGCATGGCCACGCGCCGGGTGCGCACCATGCCGTTTGCCAGCGCCAGAGCATCGACTGTGGCGAGATCACGCAAGCCCCAGCGCGGGTCGCGCTGTTTAAGGCTTTCATCAAACGCAAGATTGGACGGGGCCGTTGCCACGTCCGGTTCGATATAGGGGCCATACAGAATCAGGGGCGCGCCTTGTGGCAATAGCCGCCCTGCCCCGGCGAACAGGCCCTCGCTCGCTTCCCACGGGCTGATGTGAACCATGTTGATGCACACGATTGCCCGGATATCCTGCCCGGCAAAGGCACCGCCCCATCCCGGCGCACTGGCATCGAGCGGTTCCGGCCCGGCCAGATTGGGCGTGCCGTCGGCCTCGCGCCAGGCCGCAATGGATTCTCGCGCCTCTGCCGACAGGTCGGTCGGTTGCCATCGCAGATAAGGAAACGCGGCAGAAAACCACAGCGCGTGCTCCCCTGACCCGCTTGCGATTTCCAGCACCGTGCCCGCATCGGGCAATTCATCGACCAGAACCGCACAGAGCGGTTCCCGATTGCGCGAAGCAGCAGGCGCCCGCTGTTTCACCGTTCGCCCCGACTAAGGGACGTTGCCTCATGCCAGTCGGCAAACCGGCGAATGGCGCGCTGCATGGCATCGTATTCGTGCACGAACCGGCCATTCGCGCGCTCTGTCGTCAGGCCCAGAATAGCTTCAGCCACGCGGGAGGCCGGAATCGAGCGATAGCGCCGCATTCCACCATGCAGGAAACAATCGGTCACGGGGGCTATGACCCGCGCCAGTTGTTCGCCCATGCGCGGATCATCCTGACGATTACCCCGTAACAATCCCGGCCGCAAAATATCGAGCCGGTCGAAATGGAGCTTCATGAGTTTCTGCTCAACTTCACCCTTCACGCGCAGATACACGCTCTTGCTGCCCATGCTTGCGCCAACGGATGACAAGGCGATGAACTGGCGCGCGCCGGCCTCCTTCGCTGCGCGAGCCACATCCAGCACCAGCCGTTCATCAACAGCGCGGAAGGCTTCTTCGTCCTTGCCCGCCTTTTGCCAGGTGGTCCCCAGCGCGCAGACGACGACATGGGGCCGCAACGCTGCGATTGTTTCCCCCCAGTGAGCAGGCTCTGCAACGAAAAACTCCATCCGTGCGCCCCTGGGCAATTCGACCCGCCGCCGGGCCACTGCTGTCAGCCGCACGTCACCAAGGCCGACGCAGCATTCCATCAGCGCACGACCAACCAGCCCCGTCGCGCCCGTCAGCATGACTCTGCGGATAGCCGGCACACGCTCAATTCCCGGCACGGCGCGCCGATCCTGCCTTCGCTGAACGGCAAGGCGCGGCTCAGACATTGGACAGTCCGGCGGGCGTTTTGCCAAATATGCGCGCATGGCAATCAATCGCAAAGCGATCCGTCATGCCTGCAACAAAGTCCGCGATATAACGGGTCCGGTCCGGCTCCTGTTCAGGCACGGCTTCGCCCCAGCCGTTGGCCATCAGCCCAGGTTCCTGCAAGAAAGCTGCGAAGACCTTGGCAATCACATCGCGCGCAGCCTCCGCCGCGGCGACCTGGTCGGGGTGATAATATAGCCGCTCATACATGAAAGCCTTCAGCTTGCGCTCTTCGGCCGCCATCGCGGGGGAAAAGGTGGCAAGTGCCCTGCCCGCCCCGCGCACGTCCTCGATCGAGCTTACATCACGCAGGTTTTCCTGGCTGTGCGAAACCAGATCGTTGACCATCAAACCGATCTGCCCGCGGATCAGTTCACGCAATTGGCGATCTTGCGGCGCGCGCGGAAAGCGCTTTTCTACCGCTCGCCACTGGTCAGCGACAAAATCCAGCGTCAGCAAGTCATCGAGGTCAAGAAAACCCGCCCTCAGGCCATCGTCTATATCGTGGTTATCGTAAGCGATATCGTCGGAAATCGCAGAAACTTGCGCCTCAAGCGAAGGCCAGCGGCCAAGGTCCATCGGGAAACCTGCATCAAGCTCCGCCAAAGCCCAGGTGGGCGTCACAACCGGCCCGTTGTGTTTGGCCAGCCCTTCCAGAAGTTCCCACGTCAGGTTCAGCCCGTCATGATCGCAATAAGGGCTTTCCAGCCGCATCAGCGTACGCAGCGCCTGTGCATTGTGATCGAAACCGCCACGCTGGTACATGGCCTCATCCAGCGCCTGTTCGCCCGCATGGCCAAAAGGCGGATGGCCAATGTCATGGGCCAGGCACAATGCCTCTGTCAGATCTTCATCGAGCGCCAGCGCGCGCGCCACAACCCGGCCAATCTGCGCGACTTCAAGGCAATGTGTCAGGCGAACGCGGTAATGGTCGCCATCGGGCGCAATGAAGACCTGCGTTTTATGCCGCAGCCTGCGAAACGCAATCGAATGGATGATCCGGTCACGATCCCGCTGGAAACATGTGCGCGGACCGCGCGCGCCAGCGCGCTGTTCGGCAAATTCACGACCACGGGAATGGTCAGGGTCGACAGCATAAGGCGCGCGGTTCATGGGACCGGAGTGCTAGGACGGCTGGAAACACTTGGCAATGGGGATGGTTAACGCGAACGCCCGTAACCTGCCGAATTTTTACAGATTCAGTCTTCGCCCAGTATCCATTCTGCCGCAGAACGCGCGTGAATCTGGGTGCAATCGTAAATCGGCAGCACATTCGCATCCACATCGACCACCATTTCCAGTTCCGTGCAGGCAAGGACAATGGCCTGCGCGCGTTCCTGTTCCTTTACAGTGATGATCGTCTTCAGCGTGCGTTGGGCGCTGCGCGTGACTTTCCCCCGCATCAGTTCTTCATAGATGATCCGGTCCAGCGCCTCGACATTACCCATGTCGGGGGGAAGCAGATCGACACCATGCGCAACCAGGCGTTCACGATAGAAGCTTTCCGTCATCACGTTTCTTGTGCCGATGAGCGCAGCCGTTTTTACGCCGTCCGCCTTCATCCGGGCGCCGACACAGTCAGCGATATGGAGAATGGGAACAGATACCGCTGCAGCCACCCGGTCATAGACCTTGTGCATTGAATTGGCCCCGATCACCAGCGCGCCAGCACCAGCCTGCTCCAGCCTTTGCGCGGATTCTGACAGGATGCCAGCGGCACGATCCCAGTCCTGCGCTGAGGAAAGGCCCGCAAGTTGCGCGAAATCGAGGCTTTCAATCAGTAATGGCGCGCTGGACAATGCCCCCGCGCGCGCCTGCACCGTGCGATTGATATGTTCGTAATAGGTGCGGGTCGATACCCAGCTCATCCCGCCAATCAGGCCGAGTTTTCGCACTATTTACTGTCCATCCTGTAACATATTCGCGAACTTGCGCACGCGGGATTCATGAAAGCGGCGGTGTCCTTACCACAAGTCAGCGCAGCAGGCAGCCCAATCGTCAGCCAGAGCCTGCCCTGCGGCAAACCGCGCCCCACTGCACAAGGGCAGCCTGTTCAAAATATGGGAAAGGGGGTGCAGAACAGCGGACTGTCGCACCCCGCTTGCCATATCAGTCGGCCAGCGCCTTGTTGATTTCCTCAACCATTTTCTTGGCATCGGAAAGCAGCATCATCGTCTGATCCATGTAGAACACGTCGTTATCAACACCGGAGTAGCCGACACCGCCCATCGACCGCTTGATGAAGAAGACCTGCTTGGCCTTGTCGACGTCGAACACCGGCATCCCGTAGATGGGCGATGTCTTGTCAGTCTTC
>JAGREQ010000127.1 GCA_020446465.1 Novosphingobium sp.
CGCCCATGTCCTGTGTCGCCACACCCATGACAGCGCCATTGTCATCATAGAGAATTTCACTGGCCGGAAAGCCGGGGAATATCTCTACACCCAGTTCTTCGGCCCGTTCACCCAGCCAGCGGGCAAGGCTTCCAAGCGAACCGGTGTAGTTGCCATGGTTGGAAAGGAACGGTGGCATCATGACATGCGGCATCGAGAACTTGCCCCCGCGCGTCAGCACCCAGTGCCAGTTGTCCGTCACCGGGGTTTCGGCCATCGGACAATCCTGATCGCGCCATTCGGGCAACAATTCATCGAGCGCGCGCGGATCAACTACTGCCCCGGAAAGGATATGGGCGCCGATTTCTGACCCTTTTTCAAGGATGCAGACGTCCAGACTGTCATTAATCTGCTTCAGACGGATGGCCGTCGCCAGACCCGCCACACCGCCGCCAACGATGACAACGTCATAAGGCATCGATTCACGTTCGCTCATTGATCCCTCTTTTCTTTCTTTCGATATGTTCTTTTCACGAAGATTGCTTGCCTAATGCCTTGATTGCTGCGCGAGTGCAGGTCAAGACCCTGACGCACAAGTCATGAACAACCCGCGCAAAACTTCCATGGCCCAAAGCCTCGCTGCCGCTCTCGCCTGGTGGGAGGAAGCCGGCGTGGATATGGACTTTGCAGATGAGCCGACGCAGTGGCTGGCAGAATCCGACACCAGCGACGCTGCACAAGGGGCAGATGGCCCGCACTCTGCGGCAAACCACAATAAACCGCCCACCGGCCAGAACAACGCCTCGCCTCATAAAGCCCCTCCGGCGCCAGCCAACATCAAACCGATTGGCAAGGATGAAAACGCGCCGCCAGATGATATCGCGGCCTTTCAAAGCTGGTGGAAAGAAAATTCGACGCTGGATATTGGCGGGACCGGCCAACGCATAGCCCCACGCGGCAATCCGGGTGCTGATCTGATGGTGCTGGTTGCTGAGCCGGAACGTGAAGATCGCGATGCACTTCTGTCAGGGCCGCAGGGAAAACTGCTCGACGCGATTTTGCGGGCAATGGCGATTCCGACCGATGGGGTATATGTCGCGGCGGCTCTGCCTCGCCATACGCCGCACCCGGATTGGGAAGAACTGGCCAGCGCAGGGCTGCGCGATGTCACCCTGCAGCACGTCAGATTGGCCGCGCCCAGGCGCCTTCTTGTGTTCGGTCGCAACATTCTGCCGCTGCTCAGCAACGATCCGGCGAAAATCAGCACCTCGTATCACGAAATTAACCATGACAGCGCACGAGTTCTGGTATTCACAAGCTGGGATCTGGGCACGCTTCTGCTTCGGGCAAAAGCGCGCTCGTCCTTCTGGCGGAACTGGCTCGATTGGACGGAAGGAAAAGCGTGATTTCAGATAGCAGCACACGGAAAGTTTTTCGTGGTAAAATCCAGGCCGGGAAATGGGCTGCTCTTGCTGCGGCAACGGCGATATCTGCCGTCGTTCTTGCAACGCCCGTGCAAGCGCGCTCTGCTGCTGAATACTTCCGCGCCCGTGCTGTCGAAAACGATGTTCCCAACCTCTTGAGCCGGAGCGAGCAGGACTATTACCGCAGCGTTTTTTCCGCGATTGACCAACAGGACTGGTCGACTGTCCAGAGCCTGTTGGCCCAGAAAGATGACGGGCCGCTGCAACAGGTTGCCGAAGCCGAATACTTTCTTGCCCCCACTTCCCCGAAAATTGAACTGCCCCAGCTCGAAACCTGGCTGAGTAAAGGGCGTGACCTGCCCTTTGCGGAAAAGATCGGCTCACTGGCAATCAAACGCGGTGCAACACAGATGCCGCTATTGCCTGCTGAACAGAGTTTCGTTCCCCAGCCCTATGCGCCCAAGCGCGTCCGGCCGCGTTCCATTGATGACGGATCGATGCCCTCGTCCATATCCTCGGCAATCCTCGACCGAATCAAGAATGACGACCCCGACGGCGCGCGCCAGTTGCTCGACGGTATTGATTCCAGCCTGAGCTCAGCCTCACGCGCCGAATGGCGCCAGCGCGTTGCATGGAGCTATTATATCGAGAATATGGATACCTCCTCGCTGGCGATGGCGCAGAGGGTTTCTGACGGGTCCGGTCCCTGGGTGGCAGAAGGTGACTGGGTAGCCGGCCTTGCCGCGTGGCGATTGAACGATTGCGAAAGTGCTGCATCCAGTTTTGAAAAGGCGGCGCGTGAAGCCGGAAACCCGGAACTCGGCGCGGCTGCCTATTACTGGGCAAGCCGGGCCTATACCCGCTGTCGTCAGCCCGAACGTTCCGCCAATCTGCTGCGCAGTGCTGCGCGGATGGACGAAACGCTCTATGGCATGTTGGCCAGTGAACAACTCGGCATGGCTTTGCCCAAAACATATTCAACGCCCGACTTTTCGGAAGAAGACTGGAAGCAACTGCGCGATATTCCCAATGTCCGCACCGCTGTCGCGCTATCGCAAATCGGGCGTGACAATCTGGCGGCTGACGTGCTGCGGCATCAGGCCCGGATCGGCAACCCGGCTGACTATGCCGCACTGACCCGCCTTGCGCGCGATCTTGGCCTTACGTCCACGCAGTTGTGGATGGCGCACAATGCGCCGCGTGGCGGTGTACCAGACCCGGCATCGCGTTACCCCACGCCCAAATGGCAGCCAGTCACCGGATGGGAAGTGGACCCGGCGCTGGTCTATGCCCACGCCTTGCAGGAATCCAATTTCCGCCCCGATGTCGTCAGCCCCGCTGGCGCACGCGGATTGATGCAGATCATGCCTGCAACCGCGCGGCACCATGCGCCCTCTCTTAATATGAGCGCGTCCTACAGCGAACTGTCCCAACCCGAAGTGAACATGGCCTATGGCCAGCGAACGCTCGAATCGCTGCGGGATTCGTCCGGCACCCAAGGGCTGCTGCCCAAAGTCATGGCGGCCTATAACGCAGGCCTTGCTCCGGTGACTCGCTGGAACACCGAAATCAACGATCAGGACGATCCGCTGCTCTGGATGGAATCGATTCCCTATTGGGAAACGCGCGGGTATGTCGCCATCGTGATGCGCAATTACTGGATGTATGAACGACAGGCCGGGAACGGCTCATCGCCCACGCGCGCTGCAATGGCGCAGGCCGTGTGGCCACGCTTCCCGGATTTTTCCGGCGGGGGCGCGGTGCGCCTGTCAGCGCAAGGATCGAACAAGAATGGGTATTGATACCGAACGCACCTTCAAACCCATCAACATCGCGATCCTGACCGTATCCGACACGCGCGGACCGGAAAACGATACCTCAGGCGATATTCTGACCGAGCGTGTGAAGGCAAAAGGGCACAGGCTGGCCGCGCGCGCGATTGAAAAAGACGATGCGGACGTTCTGGTCAAACGGCTCAATAACTGGATTGATGACCCGGCCATTGACGCCATTGTCAGCACCGGCGGAACAGGATTGACCGGGCGCGATGTAACACCCGAAGCGCTGGAGCGGATCAAGACCCGCGATATTCCCGGCTTTGGCGAATTGTTCCGCATGATCAGTTATCGCACGATCGGCACATCGACAGTGCAATCACGCGCCTGCGCGGTGGTAGCGCGCGGCACGTATATCTTCGCCCTGCCCGGCTCCAACGGCGCGGTAAAGGATGGCTGGGATGGTATTCTGGATGAACAGCTCGACAGCCGCAACCGCCCCTGCAATTTCGTGGAATTGATGCCCCGCCTGCGCGAAGTCTAGGCCATAGGGACAAGGTCATTTGCCCACGCCCGCGTTCGTTTATGGTGTTCTCAAGAAAAACCGGACTTTCCGGACACGACCCAATTGCGGACGTAAGGCTGCTGACTTACTTATTAGCGATGCCTCGCCTGAAGCCACTCGCGCTGAACTTGCTCCTTCAAGCTGGGCTTGTCGTCAGCAACCTCGCCCTTTGGAGCTTGATGTTCGGGTGGTTCCCTAGCCTCTCACAATTAACAGCCGTGCTTATCCTGCTCGCGGCGTTGTCAGTTTTTTACATAGTCTACTTTCAGCGGCGGCTATGCGGACATGGAAGAATAACAGAAGGTGGTCGGCACATGTGGTGGCCTCACGTTGTCAACTGCTGCCCTGAGTGTGGGGACGAAGTTTAATCCAGCTGGGGCTGTGTGGCAGTGTCCACTCCCCACCCCATTCCTGTCATTGAAGCCGTATTGCTCCGTTCCTGAGATCTGCCGGTCGTTCATGTCAGAATGAGACACCTAGAAAAACCGTCTGATTTCAGCCGTCAGGCGACCAGCCGCAAATTCGCTCCTCTTGGTTTGGCGCGCAAGGAAACATTGCTGATTCCGGGCATATCCTGAATCCTTTCGGCAAGCTCACCATCGAGCCGGAAACCATCGCCCAGGTGCACCAGCGGGGTCTGCCCATCGAGAAGATGCAACCGCACCAGCACTTCCCCCCTGCCCGGTTCACCGGGTGCCAGCAATGTGGCCAGTTCAGACAGCGTGTCTGCCTCCCGCAGTTCAAAGGAAAGCTGCATGGAGGATGTATCCTTCACATCCGCCAGCGGACGCCCGCCACGAACCGTGACGCGCGGCGGTTCATCCGGGCTGGGGCTGTCGAGTTCAACGTTGAGCAGGATGCAGGTGCCATCCTTGGCCCATTGCACGAACTTTTCGACCATCGATTCTTCAAAACAGGCCGCGCTGAACTGGCCCGTGCTGTCGGAAAAGTCGGCCCGGACGAAATCCTTGCCCTTGCGGGTCTTACCCTTGCTCACGCTTTCCACCAGGGCGGCCATGACAGCAGGCGTGCGGCCAGCAGAGCCGCCACCTTCCATCAAGCTCGCATAAGTGCGGGCGCCGTTTGCCGACGCCACCGCACGATATTGCTGGACGGGATGGGCCGCGAAATAGAACCCGAAGTTTTCGCGTTCAGCGGCCATCCGCTCTGCCCTTGACCATTCAGGTGTTTCGACAAGGCGCAGCGCGGGTTCGCTGTGGTCATCACCGCCAAACAGCCCGCCCTGCCCGCTTGCCTTTTCACGGGCGACACTATCGGCCACGGCCAGCAGCATTTCAGCGTTCGCGTGGACTTTCGCACGGTTGGGTTCCAGCGCATCGAACGCTCCGGCACAGGCCAGCGCCTCCAACTGCCTGCGGTTCATCGAACCCGGCGGCAGGCGGTTAAAAAGGTCTTCCATATCGGCAAAAGGCCCGCGCGCCTCACGCTCAGCCACGATGGCCTCCATCGCCTTTTCACCGACATTGCGAATACCGGCCAGCGCATAGCGCACGGCGTAGCTTTCTTCCGTTTGCTCGACAGTAAACTCTGCCTCCGATGCGTTGAGGTCCGGGCCGGCCAGTTCGATCCCGTTACGCCGGGCATCATCGACAAAGACGGAAAGTTTCTCCGACTGGTGCATGTCGAAGCACATGGAGGCGGCATAAAACTCATGCGGGTAGTGCGTTTTCAGCCATGCCGTCTGATAGGCAAGCAGCGCATAGGCTGCCGCGTGCGATTTATTGAAGCCATAGCCTGCAAACTTGTCGATCAAGTCGAACAGTTCGTTCGCCTTCCTGGCGGGTATTTCGGATACGTCCTTGCAGCCTTCCACGAAACGGGCGCGCTGGGCGACCATTTCCTCAACCTTTTTCTTGCCCATGGCGCGGCGCAGCAGGTCAGCATCGCCGAGCGAGTATCCGGCAAGAATCTGCGCGGCCTGCATCACCTGTTCCTGATAGACGAAAATCCCGTAGGTTTCAGACAGAATGCCTTCCAGCTTGGGGTGGGGATATTCGATCGGTTCTTCACCGCTCTTGCGCTTGCCGAACAGGGGGATGTTATCCATCGGGCCGGGCCGATAGAGCGAAACGAGCGCGATAATATCCCCGAAATTGGTAGGTTTCACGAAGGAAAGCGTGCGCCGCATTCCTTCGGATTCCAACTGGAACACACCCACCGTATTGCCGGATTGAAGCAACTGGTAAACCGCCGCATCATCCCAGGCGAGCTGCCCAAGGTCTATTTCAATCCCCCGCCGGGCCAGCAAGTCCACTGCCTTGCGCAAGACCGACAGCGTTTTTAGCCCAAGGAAGTCAAACTTCACCAGACCGGAATCCTCGACATATTTCATGTCGAACTGCGTGACCGGCATATCCGAACGCGGATCGCGATAAAGCGGCACCAGTTGGGCAAGCGGCCTGTCGCCGATCACCACGCCAGCAGCATGGGTGGAGCTGTTGCGCGGCAATCCTTCCAACTGCATGGCAAGGTCCACCAGCCGTTTGACTTCCTCGTCCGTTTCGTATTCGCGCCGG
>JAGREQ010000128.1 GCA_020446465.1 Novosphingobium sp.
TGCCAGAATGGCCAGAGTCGTGTCAGGATCGAAGATATAGCTGTCATCGAAATCCGGCACGCGTTCATCCGCCTCGGAAAAGGCGGGAACTTCCATGTCGATATCAATGCCGAAGACATCGCGCACTTTCACGCTTTTGTCAGGTGCGGCGAGGACCGTGCCATCGCCAAGGTCGGACGGGGATTTGCTCAACTTGTTCATGACTCATCCGGCCTAGCCGCGCATCCGCTGCATCGCAACAGGGATGATGGGGTGCCGCGGGAGTTTTCAGCCCATTTGACTTGCAGGCGGGCAGGGTTTGCGCGCCAAACCGCCCCTATCACCCCATTGCCGTGCTTTTGCGAAGCACCTGATAGGCTTCGACCACGCGCCGCAATCTGCTTTCATGGCTGCGATCACCGCCATTACGGTCCGGGTGATAACGCCGGACCAGTTCCGAATAGCGTCGCCGCAAGGTGCGGCGATCAGTATCGCCGCCCAGCCCCATTTCATTCAATGCTTCGCGTTCACGCGGAGCAAAGCGGTGCCAGTTGCCGTTATTGCCAGCGGCGCGCTTGCGAATTTCTGCGGCACGCGCACCAATGGCATCGAGCGGATCGTCAAAATCAGCCCAGCGCGGCACACCATCGGCACCGGCATCGGCGCGATAGATGCGGGACTGGCGCCCCCAGCCCGCAACCGGGGACTGCGCCTCCAGTATTTCGTCCGCGCTCATCCCTTCAAACCAGTCATACCCCGCGTTGAATGCACGCACATGTTCAAGGCAGAACCAGCGCCATTCACCGGGACCATCGAAGCTGGCCACCCGGCTGCCAGGCGCGCGAAACTCCCCCGGTTCGTCGCAGAAAGGGTGCTGGCATGGGCGCCCCTCACCATCGAACCGCCCGTGAAACCTGTTGCTTGCCATCGCGTGAAGATGGAGGGATGATGCGCGAATTGGAACCCCCTGAAAGGAAAATGATGGCAGGTCCGCTGCAACAGGAAATGGAAAGACTGCTGAAAAGCGCCTTTGCGCCCACCCGGCTGGAAGTCATCAACGACAGCGCCAGCCACCATGGCCATGCTGGCGACGACGGTAGCGGGGAATCGCATTTTACAGTCGTGATCGAGAGCGCCGCATTCGACGGCAAATCACGACTCGAACGACAGAGGATGGTGAACAGGGCGCTGGGCGACATTCCCGGAGAGCGTGTTCATGCACTCGCCATACGCGCATTTGCGACAGGGGAGGCATAACATGCCCGCGTTCCAGACAATCGAACCCGTGACTCACGATCTTGGCCAGTTTGAAGTGCGGCGGGTTCTTCCTGCCCCCAGCCGGCGGATGGTTGGCCCTTTCATTTTCGTGGACGAGATTGGCCCGGCCTCGCTCGCCATCGGCACGGGGATGGACGTGCGCCCTCACCCGCATATCAACCTTGCCACTGTGACATGGCTGTTCGACGGGGATTATGCCGGTGCCATCGACCATCGCGACAGTCTGGGCACATTCGCGACGATCCGCCCCGGTCAGGTCAACCTGATGACGGCAGGCCGGGGAATTGTGCATTCGGAGCGCAGCCCCGCGGATGAACGCGCCCGCGGACCACGGCTGTTCGGTATGCAGACCTGGCTCGCCCTGCCCGACGGCAAGGAGGAAATCGACCCTGCCTTTGAGGCCCGAACCGATCTCCCGCTGGTGGAAGACACCCGGACAAGCGCACGCATTATCATGGGCGAATTGTGGGGCGCAAAAGCCCCGACCACCACGTATGCCGAGACAATCTACGCTGAAATCGCGCTCGCTTCCGGGGGGGCGCTGCCGATTGATGCAGATGCCGACGAACGCGCCATCATTGTCGTGGAAGGCAGTGCCAGTCTCGATGGGCAGGCGCTTGCGCCATACGTTCTCCATATCCTGCAACCGGGCCGCGCAATGACACTGACCAGCCCATCCGGCGGCCGGGTGATGCTGCTGGGTGGCGAAGCATTTACAACCCCGCGCCATGCCTGGTGGAACTTCGTTTCCAGCTCGCGTGAGCGGATCGAACAGGCCAAGCACGACTGGCGCGAGGGGCGCTTTCCCAAAGTGCCGGGCGATGAGGAAGAGTTCATCCCCCTTCCCGAACGGCCCAACACATCGACCGATGCCTGATTGCATGGCGCGCCAATCGCGTGTTGCCCTTTGCGCGCGCGCGCCGTAATGCGCGGCCCATGCCCGGAACGACTGACACACCGCTGACTTTCGCCATACCCAAAGGCCGCATTCTTGACGAGGCGCTGCCCGTGATGGCGCGCGCCGGTATCGTTCCCGAAGATGCGTTCCACGACAAGAAGAACCGCTCTTTGACTTTTGCGACGACGCGGCCCGATATGCGACTCATCCGCGTGCGCGCATTCGATGTCGCGACATTCGTGGCCCACGGCGCGGCACAGGCCGGCATTGTCGGCTCTGACGTGGTGGAAGAATTCGCCTATTCAGACCTTTATGCTCCGGTCGATCTCGACATCGGACACTGCCGGTTGTCCGTCGCACGGCCCAAAGGCGACCTGTCAGGCAATGGCGGACACATCAGCCATATCCGCGTGGCGACCAAATACCCCAACCTCACCCGCCGCTTCTTTGAAGATCAGGGCATTCAGGCCGAATGCGTCAAGCTGAACGGCGCGATGGAACTTGCGCCAAGCCTTGGCCTTGCCGGGCAGATCGTGGACCTCGTGTCCACGGGCACGACCTTGCGCGAAAACGGGCTGGAAGAAGTCCACGAAATCCTCCCTGTTTCCGCTCGATTAATCGTCAACCGCGCTGCATTGAAGACCGACCCGCGCGTTGGCAAACTGGTTGAATCCTTCAGGCTTCTGGCAGCGGGGGCTACCGCCTGATGCGCCGCCTGTCCTCTTCCGACCCCGATTTCGAGCGGGATTTCGCCCAACTGGTAGCAGACCGGCGCGAAAGCGATGCCGATGTTGCCGCCACGGTGACGCATATCCTGAAAGAAGTGCGCGCCCGCGGCGATGAGGCGCTCGCGGATTATACCGCGCGTTACGACAGGTTCTCGCCTGTGACAGAGGCTGACTGGCGGATTGCGCCCGAAGCCTGTGCCGCAGCATTCGACGCACTGGATGATGATCTTCGCGCCGCGCTGGAACTGGCTGCCGCGCGTATTCGCACATACCACGAGGCCCAGTTGCCCGCTGATCGCGATACGGTTGACGATGCGGGCGTGCGTCTTGGGGCAAAGTGGCGCGCGGTCGATGCAGCAGGGCTTTATGTGCCGGGTGGGCGGGCAACCTATCCGTCGAGCCTGCTGATGAACGCCATACCTGCCAAGGTTGCCGGGGTTGAACGGCTGGTCGTCTGCACACCAACGCCGAATGGCGAAGTGAACGATCTGGTTCTTGCCGCCGCGCACCTTGCCGGGGTGGACGAAATCTGGCGCATCGGCGGCGCGCAGGCCGTGGCGGCGCTGGCCTATGGCACACAGCGGATACACCCTGTCGATGTCGTCACCGGCCCCGGCAATGCCTGGGTGGCCGAAGCCAAGCGCCAGTTGTATGGCGTTGTCGGTATCGACATGGTGGCAGGCCCCAGCGAGATTCTGGTCATCGCCGATGGCAAGAATAATGCCGACTGGATTGCTGCCGACCTCCTCAGCCAGGCCGAACACGATCCCGCCAGCCAGTCGATCCTGATAACTGACGATCCGGTTTTTGCAGAACAAGTGGAAGATCGCGTCGATGTGCAATGCGCCATGCTCTCCACACACAAGACGGCGCGGGCCAGCTGGGACGCGCACGGAGTGATAATCAAGGTTGATAGCCTTGCTGAGGCCCCCGCACTCGCCAACCGGCTCGCGGCCGAACACGTCGAGATTGCGACAGACGATCCCGAAGCCCTGTTTGCCGACATTCGCCATGCAGGCAGCGTGTTTCTTGGCCGGATGACGCCAGAGGCAGTGGGCGATTATATTGCAGGGCCGAACCACGTTCTGCCCACAGGCCGCCGCGCCCGGTTTTCCAGCGGATTGTCCGTGCTCGACTTCATGAAACGCACCAGTTTCATCCAGCTCGACAAGACTGCGATCAACGCCCTTGGGCCGGCAGCGGTCGCGCTCGCCAATGTCGAAGGGCTACCCGCCCATGCCAATTCGGTGAAAGTGCGCCTCTCATGACCAGCCAGCAAAAACCGCAGCCGCGTTCGCAGGCCCGTTCCGCCGCGCGGCTTGCTGCCGTGCAGGCGCTTTACCAGCGCGAGATGGAAGGGACCGACTTGCCCCGCCTGCTGGATGAATTTCACCAGCACCGGCTTGGCGCGGAGATAGAGGACGCCCAGTTCGCTGACGCGGAGGTCGCGTTCTTCGATGATATCGTATCGGGCGCAGTAGCCCGCGCCGAGGAAATCGACACCTTGCTGACTGACCGGCTGGCCGATGGCTGGACGCTGAAGCGGCTGGACAAGACCATGTTGCAAATCTTGCGCGCCGGTTCCTATGAACTGATGGCCCGCGCCGATGTGCCAAAGGCCAGCGCGATCACAGAATATGTCGATGTCGCCCACGCCTTTTTCGACGCGCGAGAAGCGAAATTCGTCAACGGCCTGCTCGATGCCGTCGCCAAAGCTGTCCGCTAGGGGGCAATGCTGAGCGGGGAACCCGCCTTTATTGGAAGCCTGCGGGCGCTCGCCACGCATCCCGCCGCGCGCGGCCTTGCAGATGATTGTGCAGTGCTGGATCTGGGCGATGAAACGCTCATCCTCACGCATGACATGATGGTCGAAGGCATCCACTACCTGCCCGATCAGGACATGGCCGATGTTGCGTGGAAACTCGTCGCCACGAATATGAGCGATCTCGCCGCCAAAGGCGCGCAACCGCTGGGCGTGTTGCTGGGCTATATGCTGGGCGATGATGCAAAAGATGCACGGTTTGTGGCCGGACTGCATGAGGCACTTTACCACTTCAACGCGCCACTGCTGGGCGGCGATACCTCATCTGGCGGTCCGCCCCGTTCATTTGGGTTGACCGCAATCGGAAAGGCGACGCATCGCCCGGTTCCGTCCCGCGCGGGTGCAAACGCGGGCGATATATTGTGGATCACCGGGCCTGTCGGCGGCGCCATGATTGGGTTTGAGGCGCTGAAGGCTGGCGATACCAGCAATGCCAGCAGGCCCTACCGCCGACCCGATGCCCTGCTCGCCGATGGTCAGGCCCTCGCCCGACATGTCACGGCGATGATGGACGTGTCCGATGGTTTGCTGCTCGATGCGACCCGCCTTGCCCATGCGAGCGCGGTGACTATCGCCATTGATAGCGCCAGGGTTCCCATCGCCGCCCCCGAAGCGCGCCGAAACGAGGCCATGCGCTGGGGTGATGATTATCAACTGCTCTTCACGCTACCACCCGAAACAGCCTGCCCGGTGCCAGCAACGCCGATCGGCACCGTCATTCCCAAAGGCAGTGCGCCGCTGCTGCTGGACGGCGAAGAACCCGCCGACAAGGACCATCTGGGCTATTTGCATCGCTGACGCCCCTGCACCGCCCATCTGACGAAATGTCAAAATCGGGGCGCAAATGCGTGATTGGGCTTGCACATATGCGACTCGGCCTTAACACATGCACCCACAAGCATTCCGGACACACCGGGAGCGAACAAAAACTTTGGAAGAGGGGGTACGCGTGGACTTGACTGTCATCGCAATTTGCCTGGGGCTTTTGGCTGTCTTGTACGGCTTTATTACCAGCCGCCAGGTTCTCGGCGCGGATGCCGGGAACGAAAAAATGCAGGAAATCGCAGGCGCGATTCAGGAAGGTGCACAAGCCTATCTGAAGCGTCAGTATACAACCATCGCCATGGTCGGCGTGGTCGTGGCGATAATTGTCGCCCTGACGCTCAAGCCGGTCGCAGCGGCGGGCTTTGTCATCGGTGCAATCCTGTCGGGCGTGGCCGGTTTCATCGGCATGAACATTTCTGTTCGCTCCAACGTCCGCACAGCCGCAGCCGCACAAAAGGGTTTGCAGCAGGGGCTGACTCTGGCCTTCCGCGCGGGCGCGATTACCGGCCTGCTTGTTGCGGGCCTTGCCTTGCTCGCGATTGCGGTTTTCTACTGGTATCTGACTGGTCCGGGCGGCTACTCCATCGGCGGTGAAGATCGCACCGTGGTCGATGGCCTTGTCGCCCTTGCCTTCGGCGCATCGCTGATTTCCATCTTCGCGCGTCT
>JAGREQ010000012.1 GCA_020446465.1 Novosphingobium sp.
CTCGAACCCGCGACCTCCGGCGTGACAGGCCGGCGCTCTAACCAACTGAGCTACACCCGCTTGATTGGGCGTGCGTCCCTTGGGGAGCCGCGCCACTAAGACAGGCATCCCCGGCTGTCAACTACCAGATGCGTGCTTCGTGCATTCAGATGAAAAAAGTCTGGTGTGAACGCAAAAGTCACCGCCGCGTTAACCATATCTTGGCACCCTTCACCGATAGTCTCTTGCGTTCGACACTGATCGAAATGGGGGGATTTTACGTGGGCCAACTCTGGAAACAGGCCGTGGCATTGGCCGCCTTTACGCTGATGGCCACGCCCGCACATGCTGCAAGCGATTCAACGCATTTGCTGGCACCAGCGGTTTTCGTGGAACGGCAAGGTGCGCCGGGAATGGGTAACAGCCGCTCGATCGAGCCAGCAGGGCTGTTGCAACGCGGCGACACTGTCGTGCTCTTCATCCCGTGGCAGGCTCCTGCCCCTGCCCGCGCCTTTACGCTTACCGTGCCTGTGCCCGCGCGCCTTGCATTCCTGAAAAGCACGGACCGGGATCAAAAAATTTCGGTCGATGGCGGGCGAACCTGGGGGCAGCTTGGCCAACTTACGATTCGCGATGGTGATTCCCTGCGCCTTGCTTCACCTGCCGATGCCACGCACCTGCGCTGGCAAATATCAGCGCGGGACGCCGCACAAGGTTCCGGGCGAATAATGCTGCGCGCGCTGGTGCGCTGATAGACTGTCAGACTGCGACAGGCGCGCTAAGTGCACCCTGCGGTGCGTAATCGCTGACTGAAAAGTCCTCTATCCGGTAATCGAAGATCGAACCCGGTCGCCGGGTCACGGCAAGACGCGGTTCGCCCGATGGCGTGCGGGTGATCTGTTCTTCCACCAAGTCGGCGTGATTAAGGTATAGGTGAACGTCTGCGCCTGACCACACCAGTTCGCCCGGCTCCAGATCGACTTGCTGGGCGATCATCCGCGCAAGCAAGGCCGCCGACCACAAGTTGAACGGCAGACCGAGCGCAACATCGCAACTGCGTTGGTAAAGCAGACAGTTAAGGCGATTGCCGGCAACATGGAACTGATAGGTCTTGTGGCAGGGTGGCAGCGCCATGCCATCCAGTTCCGCCACGTTCCACCCTTCGATGATGTGGCGCCGGCTTCCCGGATTGTGGTGCAGGCTCTCGATCACTTGTGCGACCTGATTGATGCCCGGACCTTTTTCATACAGCCCATCGGGTCGATACCGATATGTCGGCCAATCAACCCACTGTTTGCCGTAAACAGGGCCAAGATCGCCCCAGCGTGCGGCAAAACCCGCATCATCGGCAATGCGCGCGATGAAATCGTCCAGTGCAATGCTCTCGCCCGTTTCGCGTTCATACCGGGCATGTGGCCATTCATTCCAGATCTTCACGCCTTGTTGCACCAGCGCGCGGATATTGGTGTCCCCGGTCAGGAACCACAGCATTTCGCGCGTTGCGGTCTTCCAGTAAACTCGCTTTGTGGTGAGCAGCGGCATTCGGCCGTCGGCCATGTCGAATCGCAGTTGTTGGCCAAACAGGGACCGGGTGCCGACTCCGGTGCGATCAACGCGCTCATCGCCCGTTGTCCAGATGCGCTGCATCAGGTCGAGATATTGCCATTCCCAGTGACTGGAACAGGCAGAATCGGCGCCGGGAGAAGATTTGACCATGAACATTTCCTAGACTGGCATTTGCCCGCTTGCCACCCCGGCCTGACGCTCCTATAGGGCCGCCTCTGCCTTGCTCCACAGTTTGCTGTGGGGTTCCGGTCGGGGAGTAGCTCAGCCTGGTAGAGCACTGTCTTCGGGAGGCAGGGGCCGGAGGTTCGAATCCTCTCTCCCCGACCAATAAAATCAAAGATTTACTTACTCGTCAGAAAAAGCCTGTTGCCGCTACCGTTGCCGCTACGTCTTGCGGAATACACTATGTGGGCCTGCATTTATCCGGCACTCCACCACAGATCAGACTGACAAACGCCTTCAGCACGGAGCGCTATATACATCCGCGCTGCACGTTGCCCGGAGCTATGGGGGGGGGGCGCTCAAAGAACCCTACATCCCCTACATTGGCGGATTTCTGCGGGTTTTCTCCCTACATTTAACCCTATCTCATCACTACCTGATAGTGATGCTCGAACCCTACATTTTGAAATTAATTATTACATTAAATCAATTATATAGGGTTGATTGTGAAAATATATAGGGTCGAGATAGGGTGAGTTACGATCTCCACAAACCCCAGATTTCTGCGGGTTACAGAGCAATAAATTTCGTGAATAGGGAATGTAGGGTTCCCAGAACCCCTCCCCCCACCGAAAATCGCTTTAGAGGCCGTGCTTTTGCGGGGTTGCGACGTGCATACGGATGCAAATCGCCTGCTTTGCCCACAGACCTAAACAATCGGCGGTTTCAAGCCATTATTGGCCTGCATACAATCCGCACAGTTTGCATAAAAAACAGGCAGAAAGCATCAAGGCGAGGCGTGGGGGCGAGCGCGGCGCTGGGGGTCTCGCCCATGGGTGTCGGGTCATCGGGTCGCCGCGCGCACGAAAAAGGGCCGGGGATCGCTCCCCAGCCCTCATTGGCGTGCCTGCAGGCTGATCAGCCGATGAAGATGTAGTGGTTGATCAGAGAACTGGCCGTATCAGACTGTCCACGCCGCCTAACGGAGCCACCCGCCACCACAAAAAAGGTCGAGACATCGGCGCAATGCGCTCTTGCCTCGACCCCATTATGCCTGAACCAACAAGCCTAGCAGGCTGGAAGGTTCAGCAAGTTGTTTGGTGGATAACCATCCCCAACTGTTGTGAGATACCAACGACCCGATCGCGGGTGCTGCTTAACGATCACTTCGACGCGGCGCCCCCAGACAAGGACGAAAAAGGAGTGCAACCCCTTCATGATCCAGTCAATGACCTGGTCTATCGTGTAATACTGGCCATTGATCAGAAAGCCGTCGATCCGGCGATCTGCGTCAGTTCCATCGGGGCGGGTGTGCGTGATTTGGTAAATAGACATATCGCTATCCTTCAACGTTTGAAGAAATCGCCTTGACCGATGGCCCCAACCTGCATCACATTGATGAGGCTCGGATAGAGAGCATCTCCACCGGCGATTCCTAATCAAGTGGTGGATTGAAAGGGTCGGGCTGCAACCCGGCCCTTTCCTGTGGCTGGGAGATATTCGCTTTCGTGCGAGCCGTGCGCAAGCAGAAATTTCGTCTAGCGCAAGTACGTCTGGGGATAACTCACCCACTACATCTTGCGAATCGCGCTTGACGCTCCACTGGCGCACCGCGCAAGTGTCGAAAACTAATTTTCCCAAAATAGCTGACTTGCCATAAACTCCGTGTTGCCAGTCTGTTCGCGTCTGCGAATCATCCTTTCCCCCCAGTAATAATCACTTCGCCCGCGAGCTTGGCCTTGGCCATCCCGCCGATCGTGTAGCGAACGGTTTCGTCCTGAAAGGTAAAGCCATCGAATATCCGACGCACGTCCGGGTGATCGTTCAGCGATAGGATGAAGCGCCCCTGTAGCTGGCGCAGTTGGTCCGCCATCAATTCAAACTGGCCGCGATCGAACATGTTGGCGCCATAGTCACGCTCGCAACCGTAATAAGGCGGGTCGAGATAGAACAGCGTGCCGGGCCGGTCATACCGGGCGATGAAGTCTGACCATGGCAACCGTTCAATCGTCACGCTGGTCAGCCGTTCATGCACAGCCTCCAGCATTGGTCCCAGCTTCGTCACGTCGAACCGGGCTGCTGTCGCTGGCGATGTGCCAAAGTGCCGCCCGGCGACCTTTCCGCCAAAGGCCGTGCGTTGCAGGTATAGGAACCGCGCTGCGCGCTGCAGATCGGTCAGTGATCGTGGCTCCAATGCCATCAGCTTTTCGAACCCGGCGCGGCTTGTCACCTGCCAACGCAGCATATCCATGAAAGGCACATAGTGGTGCTGCAGGATCCGAAAGAACGTGGCCACGTCTTCGCTCCAGTCGTTGATCACTTCGGCCCTGGGCCGCCGATCACGGCGAAAGAACACCCCGCCCATGCCGACGAAGACTTCGGCATAGGTCACATGCGGCGTGGCGTTGATGATCCTGACGAGGCGCTTTGCCAGTGCTCGCTTGCCCCCAATGTAGGGTGCGGGCGGTTTGCAGGGATCAACAGGTGAAAGGGCGGACATATCGGGATTCGACATCATGTGCTTTGTTCTCTATTCGTTCACTTGCCGACTCGGCAGGCGGGACGGCCCATGGCGGGACCGATTGGGACGTGGCGAGGCACATTCGTCGGATTTAGGGCGTTGGCGCGCCCGGTCCCCCGCCTTCACCCGGCGGGGCGGGTATTCAGGGCGAGACGGCAGCAACGGCCATCGGCGTGTAGTCGCGATAGTTGACCACCTGCAGTCCGGTGCGTTCGTTGATCTGCAGCATGGTTTCGATTAGCGGCGCGATTTCCAGTTCATAGAAAACGTCCGCCGCGCTTCGCACATCACCAAAGCCGCCATTGTTTTGCGGGATGATGCCCAGCAGCTGGGGCGGCACGCGGTGCGCGGCCAGCAGATCGTCACGGCTGCAGTTCTTGATGCCCAGAAATTCATCCTTCGCCGCGACTTCGGCTATCGGCATGATCTGGACGCCATCCTTCTTGCCAGCGGGTGCATGGATGAACAGGTTCTTGAAATTGCCGACGCCCTTGGCCGCTTTCAGCTGATCGCGCACAGCATTGGCATCTTCCTGGGTAATGGTGGGTTCTGACAGGTAAAACACGAACCCGGCGTGCGCGCCGTTCTTGTAATAGCGGCGGCGAAACAGGGTGGCTGCTTCGTTCAGAAGCCCGGAATTGAGCGCGGAGAGCCATGGCGGCACACCATAGATTTCCTGTTCCACGTCCGGTTCCAGCACGTGGACGATGCGCCCGCGTTCAAACTGGTGATCGCCATAGATGCTGCCGAAACCGATCATGTCAGGCTTGACCCAGAAATAGGTTCCCGCCTCCACGCCCACACGGGTGTGCAGCGCAGGCGACACTTCGTATCGCAGCGGACGGCCCGCCAAATTGGGCACCGCTTCCAGAAACAGGTTGCCCATCTGCAGAAAGTCCAGCAGCGCGCGTTCATGCGTGCGGGCGTCCATCCAGCGCGATGGCACGAACAGTTTTTTTAGAAAGTTGATCTTCAGCTTGATCGCGCTCTGATGGTGGGCGCTCATGCGATAGGATTTGGCCAGCCCGGTGAAGGGCACAGGCGGTTCATACCATTCGCCGTTGCGCCACATACCTTCGAAATAACTCCACAGGCCCGGCCCATCGACAACGCTGACATCATCGCCAAAGCTGAACGCCTGGATCGTGCCGCCCGGCATCAGGTCAGTCTGTTCGGTCATGAAAAGAACTCCACTGTGGATTGGTTGTCGCCCGCCTCGCTGGCGTCGATCGGTTCATTGATGAGCGCGTTGAGAATCGCCCAGGCGATATCAGCGTGGCCGTGCGCGCCCGACCGGCCCGAAACATAAGTGACGTGTTTTTGACCCTTGGTCAGCGCCGGGCGGATCGCCATCAGCGCGGCTGTCACATCGTGCCACCCGGCATCGTATTGAAAGCGGCCCTTGCGGATGACGTTCTGGGCTTTCATCACCAGCGCCGCCTTGCTGGCGACCGTGTAATCGATGCGCCGCGCGGTCGGGAACCATTTGGCCACCAGTTCCCACACGGCCTGCCCTGCCCCGCTGGTATCGATGCCGATATCCACCACGTTGTATTTGCGCGCGATGCGACGGATCGCGGCGTTCTGGGCTTCGAAATCCTTGCCCTTCAGGCTGATCTTTTCCAGCAGGCGGAACTTGCCACCCGGCTTTTCCGGTGCGGCGATGATCGCCAGCGCGGCCCCATCGCGCCCGCCCTTGTCGGGATCGTAACCCAGCCACACCGGCTTGTTGCCATAGGGGCGCGGATCGGCGGGCTTGTAATCTTTCCAGACGTAAAAACTGTCGACGCGGCAGGGGTTCAGCAGTGCGAAGGGAAAGCTGCTTTCTGTGTCGTCAATTTCCTCGCATTCGAACAGGTTGCGAAATTCGTCTTCGCTGTATTCCTGTCGCAGTTCCTCTTCGTTGAGGAATTCACCCATCCCGCCCGCGATAGCGTCGTGAATGTCGACAATGTTTGACCAGCTGCCATCGGGCATGATCGCGCCGGTGCGAAGGTTCTTTTTCGACACGTCGAATTCGCGCTGATCCTCGCGCCGGCGGCCTGCGTTCCATTCATCGCCGTTCCAGAACGGAAATGCTTCGTGCGTCACGAAACTGGCGCTGGAAAGGTAAGTCCGCTTGTAAATCGTGTGCGTGGCCATGGCGCTGGCCACCCGCTTCATTTCAGAAAAGCCGGGTATCCAGAAGAATTCGTCGCAATAAAAATCGCCATGCTCACCCTGCGCCGTCGCCCTGCTGGTCGACAGGAAATGCAGTTCGCCCGGTTCGGCGTCCGGTCCCATGTCGATGACCATGGGGCCATCGGCCAGCCCGCCTTTCAATTCCACGCCAGTGACTTTTCGCACCCATGCAACGATGTAGCGGCGGAAAATCAGGGCCTGCCGTTTGCTGGCGCACAGGAAAATCTGGTTGCGGATCTGTCCACCCAGATGGGACCAGCGCAGTTTCAGGAACGCTTCACGCGCGAAATACCATGTCGCCCCGATCTGGCGTGATTTCTTGATCTTGCGAACGCGCTGGTCGCGCTGTTCGAACCACAGTTCCTGATGCGCGAAATTGTTGTCGTGGAAGTTTTCTTCCAGCGCGTCCCACTGTTCGTCAGTCAGGTAATTCTTGCGTTTTTCATCGCGCGTGGCCTTGGCCTTGGCCTTTGCCTCGGGTGCAACACCATTGCGGCGTTTGGGGTTGAGATCACCCTCAACACCCGTCGCGTGATATTTTTCAATCCGGGCGAGCCGCTCCATTTCACGGCCCAACAGGTCGATTTCCTTGAAGTCCTTGCCCGACTTGTCCGGCTTGTCGACCAGCGCCATAAACCGCGCCTCGACCGATGCGGCCATGCGCACATGGCTGGGGGCATCGTTCCACTTGTACCGCCGCACCCAACTGTGGATTGTTGTGGGCTTTCGGCCAAGTTCATCGGCGATCTGCCTCGGCGACCAGCCCCGCCAGTAAAGCGAACGCGCCTGATGCCGGTCACTGATCCGGTCCATGTCATCGATTTCGGCAACGGCGTTCATCCCTGCCGAATGCACGGGCCAGCGGCTCCTTTCGCGGGGCCTCACTCGTTACCGTGCTTTTAAGGGGGCAGCATGGTTGCGCGCAGCCCCCCCGATGCGGCCATTCCCGGTTCCAGACACGCGAACCGCCTGACCCGGAGCAACCGATGAAAACCAAGCCCTTCCTTCTCGCCACCGCTGGCAGCACTGTCGATGGCCGCAATATCGATGACGCCATGCTGGAACAGATGGCCAGCAGCTATGACCCGAAAACCTACGGCGCCCGCCTGAACATCGAACATATCCGGGGCATTAGCGGCGACAAGCCGTTCCGCGCTTATGGCGATGTGCTGGAACTGTCGGTTGGCGAAACCGAAGTGAACTTCAACGGCAAGACGGAAAAGCGCAAGGCGCTGTTCGGCACTTTTGACGTGACGGACGATGCCAAACAGCTGAACGACGCTGCCCAGAAAGTCTATCCGTCCATCGAAATCGAGCCGAACTTCGCGGGCAAGGGCTATGCCTACCTGATGGGCTGCGCGCTGACGGACAGCCCCGCCGCGATCGGCACCGAACGCCTGGCATTCAACCGCGCATTGCCCGGCACGATCAGCCTGACCGCCGAAACGTCTGGCGTAGCCGCTGCCGCGCTGGAATTCCCCAGCCCGGAACCGGACGCGAACGACGCCGCGACAGAGGTAAAGGGCTTTTTCGCCAAGCTGACGGAAATGCTTTCGGGCAGCGCGCCGAAAGAAGAACCCAAACAGCCTGCCGCCCCCGCCAACCCGCCTGCATTCGATGCGGCCACGTTTGCCGCCGACCTTGGCAAGACGCTGGAAACAGCCTTCGCCAAACAGGCCGACGCGAACAAGGCCGCTTTGGACGCGCTCACCGCCCGCTTCACCAAGCTGGAACAGGACGTGGAAAACGCCGCGAACCCCAACCACCACAACCGCCCGCCCGCCAACGGCCCGACCGGGGACAACCTGCGCGCCGAATTCTGACCTGAAACCTGACCGCGAACCGTCTTCCCTTCGCCAAGGACCGAACCGATGAACAAGAAAACCCGTTTCCTCTTTAACTCCTATCTCGCCACAATTGCGGCGCTGAACGGCGTCGAATCCACGGCGCAGACTTTCGCGGTTGAACCCGTTGTCGAACAGAAGTTCGAGGAAAAGCTGAAAGAAAACGTCGAGTTTCTGGGCGCGATCAGCATTGAAAACGTCAGCGATCAGGCTGGCCAGACGCTCGGCCTTGAAAGCGCCAGTTCGATCATGGGCCGCACCAACACGGCCAACAACACGCGCCGTCAGCCGGTTGACCCGACCGATAACGGCGAAACCAACACCTATTTCTGCAAGCAGACCGATTTCGACTGGTCGCGCAGCTATCCCGCGCTCGACAAGTGGCGGCACAAGCCGGAATTTGAACGCCTGCTGGCGATGGCGATCCTGAAACAGCAGGGCCGCGACCTCATCATGTGCGGTTGGCACGGCACGAGCCGCGCCGCGCAGACTGATCGCAACGCCAACCCGCTGTTGCAGGATGTTAACGAAGGATGGCTCCACAAAATCCGCACCAATGCGCCCGCGCAGGTGTTTGATGATGGCAGCCTGACTGTCCACACCGATGGCAGCAACGATGACGCGACCAAGGCGATCTACATCAAGGCTGGCGCGCAGCTGTTCGACGCCAATGCGGCGCTGGGCGATGCGGGCAGTTCCAACACTGCCGAAGCCGATTACAGCTCGATCGATGCGATGGTGCTGGATGCCCAGCGCTTCCTGCCTGAATGGCACGCGGACGACACCGGCCTTGTCGTGATCGTCGGACGCAACCTGCTGGACGATAAATACTTCAACATCGCCCAGGCGACTGGCGCCACGGCCACCGAAGTCGAGGCAACCGACCGCATCCTGCGTTCAACCAAGACGATCGGCAACCTGCCCGCCATGCGTGTCCCGTTCTTCCCGCCCGATGCGGTGTTGATCACCCGGCTCGATAACCTGGCGATCTACAATCAGGAAGGCACCCGCCGCCGCCGTCTGGCTGACGAACCGGAATACAACCGGATCGCCAACTATGAGAGCGTGAACATGGATTACGTGGTCGAAGACTACGAACTGGCCGTGCTGGTTGAGAACATTTCGATGGGCGCAGCCCCGGCCCGCCCGGCCCCGTAACGCAATAACCTGCGAGAGCAGGCTTTGAAGGGGTGACTGACCGGCCTGCCGGTTGCTCTGGAGCCAGCAAACCGGCGGGGGAAGGCCGAAGCCCCCGCCAATCAACAAGGAAAACCGCGCTATGTTCAGCCCTGCCCTTCGCCATCGCCAGAAAAAGCTGGCCCAGATTGCCGCCATCAAATCAGGCAAGGCCGCCGCCGGTCACACCGCGCCGCCCATGCCCGATGACAGCGAGGCAACCAGCGAATATCAGCAGTTGCTGGCGCACCTGCACAATGATCTGCGCACGCTGCATGGCATCCAGTCGAACGAAGCCAAAGCCGCAAAGAAAGCCCAGATGATCAAGGCATATCTGCCATGGGTCGAAGGTGCGCTGGCGATCGAGGAAGGACAAGCTGCCCCGCAGGATGAAATCGTGGTCACTGCCCTGATCTGGGCAATCGACATCCGCGAATGGGAACTGGCGCTCGACCTGCTGGACCATGTCCACAAACACGCGCTGCAACTGCCCGAACGTTTCCACCGCAGCCCGCGCGGCCTTGTCTGGTCAGAAATGGCGGACGTTGGCATCAAGGAACCCGGTTCTGTTCCGGTGGACCTGATGGTCCGCGCACAGGAAGGTATCGACGAAGCCGAAGACGTGAAGGATGAGACCAAGGCCCGGTTCTACCGCGCTGTTGGCGAAGCCTGGGCCAAGCTGGCTGAAGACTTTGACCCGAACACGGACACGGCCACGGCAGGTGGCAAGCCCGCGCTGGTTGATACCGCGCTCAATTACATGACCCGCGCGCTGTCGCTGGATGACAAGGTCGGCGTCAAGAAACCCATCGAACAACTGACCCGCGAAGCCCGGAAACTGGCCGACGCGGCAGGCGAAAAAGAGAATTGAGTTCGCCCCACGGCGCTGGGGGCGGCGGAAAGGCAGGCCGGGTTGATCGCATGGCCCGTGCACGTCTCTCCTCACCGCCCCCTAAATGGAAAGGTCCATGAACGACATCGTTTCCATCCCGCCCGAACCGGCCAGCCCAGCGGGCGCAACCGTTTCAGCCGGGGCGTTCTGGCCCGTGATCGCGATTGCCGATGTTCGCGCGGTGCTGCGGATCGGCGGCGCGTCCATGACGCACGAACGCCTGACCGAAGCCGTGCGCTTTGCCATGGTGGACGTGACGCGCCAATTGACCGCGTGGCGGGTGGAACAGCAGGCCAATGGCTATGCCAGCCTGTCCGAAATCGACCAGGACAATGTGATTGATGACAAGACAGCGCTGGAAGTGCTGTTCGACCGCGCCGTCACCCAGATGGCCGGTGCCGAAATGGCAGACCGCTATCCTGACCTCACCGCCACCCGCGAAGGCGCAGACCGCGCTGAAACGATCATGTCCGTCGCAGACGATTACCGCCGCAGTGCCACGCGCGCGATCCGCGCGATCCTCGGCCAGACCGGCACCATGGTGGAACTGGTCTGATGGCCAAGCATCTGGTTGAAAAGCACCCTGGTCCTTTGTGCATCGATTGCCGCTGGTTTCGTGTTTACGACCAGCTATGCCAGCGCCCGTTACGATTGAAGCGGTCGCCCGTCACCGGGATTGAAATCAGACATCTCACTGTTCCCGCCGCGTCAGAACGTATCGGTGACTACACTTTGTTCGGGCGCGAAAAGTGTGGGGATCATGGCAGGTATTTTACCGCCTTGCGACTGCCGCCACCTCCAAAAGGAGGTAGCGCATGCAAGAAGTGATCACCCAGGCGGGCGACACGATTGACCTCATTTGCTGGCGTCACCGCGGCGCAACGCAAAAAGTGGTGGAACAGACGCTGGCGATGAACCCCGGCCTTGCCGCGCGCGGCCCTGTGCTGCCCGCTGGCGTCACCATCTGCCGGATGTGCCTGCCTTGCCAATCCGCGAAACCGTCAAACTGTGGGACTGATCTATGACCGGCGTTGAAACCAAATTGCTTGTGGCGAGCCTGCTGGCCGGGTTCGGAATCGCGGCCCCGTGGCCCAATTTCGTGGGCGGGATGTTCCTTGCCCTCGCCTGCGCGGTGCTGATGATGATCTTCACCGAGCCATCGAGCCGCAAGACGTACTGGATTGTGCTGTTTTCCGCCGCGCTGTTCGGCATCCTCGGCGCGATCATCCACGCCACCATCGTTCCCGAATGGTCGCTCCACCTTGTCATGGCATTCGCCGGCGGGATGAGCGTCTATCTGGTCGAAGGGGCAAAGTCGTTTGGCACTGCCCTGCGCGATCAGCTGGCGAAGCTGCCCGGCGACATCATCCACCGCATTTTTGGCACAGGAGGAAAGTGATGTTCTCCCCCATCGATACGCTGCTGGCCGCCGCTTACATCGTGCTGGCCTGCCTTGTCTTTCACCGCGCCATGCCCGCCGTCCGGTTTATGGGCACGGTGCATCAACTGAAATTCTGGTTTCTTGGCCTTGCCTGCGGGCTGCTGGGCATGGGCCTGTTGCTGGATATCCACTGGCTGCGATACCTCGGCCATGCGGCGCTGATTGCTTATGTCGCCTTTCGGATTTGTCCGCTGATCAAGGGCAACCATGCGCGCTGGGGTGGCGGACTGTGACCCGCCTGTCGCCGCATTTTCACCTGTCGGAATTTGTCCACTCGCAAACGGCAGCGCGCCGGGGCATCGACAACACGCCGCCGCCATGGGTGGTCGCCAATCTTGAACGGCTTTGCCGAAAAGTGCTGGAGCCTGTCCGCGCACATTTCGCCCGCCCGGTTATCGTGTCGTCAGGCTATCGTTGTCCGGCGCTCAATCGCGCGATTGGCGGGGCATCCACCAGTCAGCATTGCCGGGGCGAAGCCGCCGATATCGAAGTGCCGGGCATTTCCAACGTCGATCTGGCCCGATGGATTGAAGGAAACCTGCTGTTCGATCAGCTGATCCTTGAATTTTATACGCCCGGCCAACCCAGCAGCGGTTGGGTCCACGCCAGCCACGGGCCGCGTCTGCGTCAGCAGGAACTGACCGCACAGCGCGTGCGCGAATGGGGCCGCTGGCGCACCCGCTATGTGCCGGGTCTGGTCGCATGATGGCGCTGGTGAAGGCCGTGGCCCGCGCCACCGGGTTCCGCCCGTGGGTGGTGATTGCCGCTGTCGTGGTGCTGGCGCTGGGCACCGGCCTTCTGGCCAAGTGCGGTTATGACCGCGCGGTTGTTTCCCACGCCGTCACCAAAGCGACCAACACGTCGCTGAAAAAGCAGACCAGAGCCAATGACGTGGCCGCCGATGAACAGGTTTCCGACATCGAAAAGCTGCGCCAGATCGAAAAGGATTTCTCCAATGCGATACACAATCCGCAGCCGTGCGATCCACCTGATCCCGGCGTTCGCCTTGCTTGCCAGCAGCTGCGCACCGACGATTATCGAGAAGCCGATCTTCCCGCGCCCTGCCGATGTCCGCGATCTGGTGACGGACAAACCCCGCGCGACCCCTGATATCGTTACCGACCCGGAAGCCCGCGCTGCCCACAATGCGGCGGTTGAAACGTGGGGCATTGGCAACTGGCTGGCCGGTGGCCGGTTGTGCCGGTGGTTCGTCCGCATGGGGGCGGATTATGATTTCTGCCCGCCCGCTCCCGTTGGCGGTGACGAATGAAAAAGCCTGACAGCCTGCGCGCCAAGTTCGTTACGGCCTTCCCCGAACTGGCGACAGACCCCAACCGGTTGCGGATGTGGATTGAGGAAGGTGCGCCGCAGTGCTGGTCGCCCGACACGGACCTGTCCTTCACTCTGAATTACAAGCTGACCGTGGTGATCGAACAATGGAGCCGCCCGGTGACGCTGATCTTCGTCGCGCTGATCGACTGGCTGCGCGTTCACCAGCCTGAACTGGTCACCCCGTCGACGGACAGGAACGCCATCCAGTTCGAGGCTGACGTGCTGGACAATGAAACGTCCGACCTGTCGTTTGATATCGAACTGGATGAACGTGTGCGCGTGACGCGCCAGCCCAATGGCCAGATTGATATTCAGGCACTGGATGAACCCGACCCTATGCTGCCTGACACCGCGCCGATTCTGCCCAGCGTGCCATTGCTGGGGCAGGTGTCAGTCGATGGGCAGGTGATCTGGCCTGACGATCAACCGTGACGCGCACAGCCGATAATCTGGACGCGATTGAACCGTTTCTGGGCGAACTGATCCAGCAGCTTGAACCGCGCAGCCGTCGCAAGGCGATGGACAAGCTGATGCGGCTTGTTCGACGGGCCAATGCCCAGCGGATCACCCGCAACGTGGAACCTGACGGCAACGCCATGACAAAGCGCAAACCGCGCAAAGGCAAGCGCGGCAAAATGTTCAGGAATATCGGCAAGGCCCGCAATCTGCGCATCCGCGTGACGCCGGACGAAGGTGAACTGCACTTCGGCAGCAAGCTGATCGGCCACACCGCCGCCGTCCATCACTATGGCGAAACGGGGTTCGTCGGCAAAACCCGCGATGGCAAGATTATCCGCACCAAATTTGACGCGCGCCGCCTGCTGGGCTTTGGCCCTGAACAGGATGAATTGCTGGATGAACTGCTGAAACAGTTCAGCGAGTGATGGCCCAGATCGTGAACGCCGCGTTTGCCAGCACCACGGCAAGGATGATCCAGACCTCCAGCTTCATTGCCCTGGGGTTTTCGTCATCGGGTTCGTTCATCTTACCCGGCTTTCATCCAGTGCGCTGTCGCGCAACTCGCAATCCTCACCCATCACCGCGCGCAGCCCATTTTCCACGGCCAGCACATCGCGCCAGTCCCGGCAATGGTCGAGATACCGGCGCGAACCGGGCAGTTCGTTCCCATCGCCATCGATCAGATAGAAATAGCGCCTCATTTATTCTTCAAGACCCGCGTCAGCTCAAGAGGCGGCGGACCAAAAGCATGGCTGCAATATCTGCATACGCGGGCTTGTGGCCGCACGAGTTCAGCGCAATCCGGGCATACCTTTCGCCGACCGCTTTCAACATCGGCAATGTCTTTCGCCTCCTGATCACCCAGCCAATATGCAATGACCACTCCGATCGGCCCGAAGATCGCGCCGACGAAAAAACCTTCAAGGCCAGCGTCTCCCCTCTCCTCTGCAATGGTCATAGCCACCAAGCCAAAGAAGACGCTCCAGAACACGATGCCGACCAGAAAGAAAATCATGAATTCCCCCCACAATACGCTTCACCGCCAGGGCCGCGCCAGCCCCAGCCCGATCAGGTATTGTCCGGCATCGCGGCCATTCACCGTCAACCGGGCCAGCGTCCGGCCATAGCGATCACGCCCGTTGCGATGGATTTTCGGCGTGCCGCTGGCAAGAAACGCCGCCAGCGCATCCCGGCTTCGCCGCGCCAGATCATAATCACACCAGCCATTGCGCGTTCGGTCACGGCATTTGGGGCTGTCCGGCATTTCCGGGGCGTCGATATTTTCAACACGCACCCGTTCCCCGTCGCACAGGCGGACGGTGTCACCGTCATGGACATAGGCAAGGCACATCGCGGCAGCGGCAGTCATTATCAGCATGGCCCCACCCTGCCGTGCGCGCGGTTTCACGGCAAGCCCGCAATTATCCTCACTCGTTAAAAGCGCCGCAACGAGTGAGGCCCATAGCAAAGAGCCGCGCGCGCCAGCATCGCAGACCCCATGTCGATTTCCGAACCGCTGCTGGCCATCGATCTGTCGCGCCTGCCCGCGCCGCCAGTGCCTGCCTCGATCGACTTTGAAACAATTCTGGCTGACTGCATCGCTGGATTGCAGGCCCGCCTGCCTGATTACGACCTCGCGCTGGAAAGCGACCCTGCGGTCAAGCTGCTGGAAGTGCATGGCTGGCGTGAACTGCTGGTCCGTCAGGCCATTGCCGATGCGGTGAAATCGGTTTTGCTGCCCTTCGCGCAAGGGGCCATGCTGGACCAGCTGGCCGCGTTCCACAACCTGCCCCGGCGCACCATCACCCCGGCCACGGCTGACATGCCCGCCGTGATGGAAAGCGATGAAGAATTTCGCGCTCGCATCCAGATCGCGCCTGAAACCCTGCCGCACGCTGGCATAACCGCGCCTGGTTATCGTGTGCGCGCGCTGGCGCTGTCTTCCGAATTGAAAGACGTGGCGGCCAACCGTCGCGGCGAAGGCCGCATCGATCTGGTTTTGCTCGGCCGCGATGATGACGGCGAAGTCAGCCCTGAAACAGTCGCACTGGTGGCCGAAGAAATGGACCGCGAAGACGTGATCCAGTTGACCGATGTGCTGTCAGTGCGCGGTGCGACGATCCTGCCTTATGACGTTTCGATTGAACTGCGGATTGGTCAGGGGCCAGACCCGGCCCTGATCGTGGCCGAGGCTGAAACCGCCGTGCGCGCCTATGCCGTGCGCCGTCACCGAATCGGCCTGCCTGTCTATGCCCAGCAGCTGGCGGCAGCGGCCAGCGTGGGCGGCGTCGAACATGCCGTGATTAATATGGCGGACGTGATCCCCGGCGATGCCGAAGCGGCATGGCTGCGCGACCTTGTGATCACAACGTGGTAACGCGATGATCCAGCCCCCCGCCCTGCCCCAAGGCCCGTTGCTGCCACCCAACGCCACACCGCTGGAACGCGCGATCGAGGCGGCAACTGCCCATCGCCACCCGCTGCCGGTCCATCTGATTGCCGATGCGCGCAACCCGGACACGTGCCCGCCCGAACTGCTGGCATGGCTGGCGTGGGATTTGTCAGTCGATATCTGGCAGGATGAATGGCCGGTTGAAAAGAAACGCAGCGTCATCCGCAATGCGCTTACCCTGCACCGCCTGAAGACGACGCCCGCCGGGATCAAGGCCCATGTCGAACTGGCTGACGGCGAAGTGGTGGACATGGTACGCCCGCCAGCGCGCGAATACATGCGCCGGGGCATGACGGACGCGATGCGCGAAGCATGGCTGGACAGCCTGCCGCAAGTCCGCATCTATCCTTATTTCCAGCGCGCCACGGCACGCGCCGCCCATGCCTTTGCCTCACGCCCGGAAATGCGGCGTTACATCTCAGCCACCAATAGCGAAGCCACCACGCCGCGCTTTGCGATGAAAAGCCGTGGCTTTGCGATCTATCACCGCCGGGCCGAATTCCATGATCGGGGCAATGTCACGCCCGTCTCCGCATCGCTTTCCGCCGATGGCGTGGTGGAGCGTATCGCCCTGCCGCTCAACGCCGGGCCGCGCCGATTTCTTGGCCACAATCACCTGAACGGTTTCATGCTTGCCGAACGCGCCGACCTGTCGTTGCTGACCGTGCGCGTTCGGGACAGCGCCAGTTCCATCGCGGTTTCACCCAGCGCCACGCCGGTTGATGTGCGCCCGCGCCGCGTAGCCCAGCGCCGGACGTTGCAGACAGGTCGCGCGGTTCTTGGCCGGGCATGGATCAACGCCGATTGCCCACGCATGATCCGGTCTGCCGGTCCGCTGCTTTTGTATGATCGCATTGCGCTGGCCGTACCTGGCCGGATGGGCCAGCGGCTGAAGGCAACCGGCTTTGCAGGCCATGGACGGTTCGGCATTGCCCCGTTCCGCGCAGAACTGCGCATCAGCGTGCCGATGAAACGACCGCGCGCGCTCACCAATCGTTTTTACGGCCATGGCTGGAGCCATGGGACGGATATGCGCCCGTTCTG
>JAGREQ010000129.1 GCA_020446465.1 Novosphingobium sp.
AGATTGATACCGAATATCGCGGCCAGCCTTCACAACTCGAACTCAGCGTTGCCTGGGGGCAGTTTGATGGAATGCAGGTTGAATGTGTCCAGCAGCATAACGATGTGCCGTCTGCCTTCAGGGATAGCTACCCCGATGGCCCGCCGTCGGGCGTTGGAGGAATCCACCACTTCGGTATGATAAACCCCGATTATGACAAGGCGCTTGCGGGCTGTCTGGAACAAGGTTTCGTGCCTGCTACCTCGGGTAATTTCAACGGCACGCGCTTTGCCCATGTCGATACGCGTGACGCCTATGGGTTCATGACCGAACTTACCGAGGGCACTGACGATATCCTCACGTTCTACCGGGAGATTGAGGAAAGCGCACAAAACTGGGATGGGACTGACCCCATCCGGCCGCTTTGACGATTGCGAGTGTTTGGTGATGACTGAAGACAATCTCGCATCGCGCGCCAGACCTGCTCAACCGGAGCTGGTTTTCTGGCCGGTCGGGCATTCGGACATGAGCCTCAAGGAGCATCTGGAAATTGCGAGGGCGGGCAGGTTCGACAGTCTTGCCATAGCACCGAACCGGGCAAAGACCTTGTTGAACAGCGGTATGAAACCGGCGGACCTGCTCGAACTGGCCGGGGAATATGGTGTCCGGTTTACTCAGCTTGATGGCATTGCCACATGGGTGACGGATTGGCGTGCGACAAAAGGGGACGCTGACCTGAATGCCTGGATTGCCGGGATGTTCGACATTGACATGATCGAGGCTCAGGAAATCGGAGCGGCTCTGGGCGCGAACGCGGCTGTTGCAGTTCCGTTTTTCGATGAAGGGAGTATCCCGGCAGATGAAATCATCGAAAAATTCGGGCAATTCTGCGATGTTTCAGCGCAGTATGGAATAGAGATCCATATCGAGTTCATTCCGTTCTGGGGTGTGCGGGATCTGCCTGCTGCATGGGAGATCGTATCGGCGGCCAACCGTTCCAATTCCGGGATTATGGTTGACACCTGGCATCTGCAAAAGGGTTCGCCAGATGTGGCACGGGATATGGCCCTGCTGCATGAAATTCCGGGCAAGTGGCTGAAGCATATCCAGTTGGCAGACGCGGATCGGGCCGCTTATGCGGATACTCTGGCCGGCGATGTGATGTTCCGCAAATTTCCGGGTGAGGGCGAACTGCCTGTCGCTGAAATACTGGGCATTCTTCACGCAAAAGGGAACTTGCACAGCCTTGGCCCCGAAGTCGTCAACAATAACCTTGCCACGATGAGCACAACCGATGTTGGGAGGCGTGCGGGCGAAACGACAAGGCGGGTAAGCCACCTGGCCGGCATCACGCAACCGTCCTGACCCTGACTGAGATCAGATATTGATATTCGCGGAAGAGGAAATGCCCATGTTGCTACCGGCCAAGCCATGCCAGATTGCATATTTCGTCCCGGACGTGCGGGAGGCCGCGCTTGAACATCACCGCCTGTACGGCTCAGGCCCATTCTATGTTGCGGAGCATATCCAGTTCGATGTGTGTGAATATCGCGGCGCGGCCAGCACATGGGATCAATCATCATCGTTTGGTTACTGGGGCGACGTAATGGTTGAATTCATGGTCCAGAACCGCCCCGGACCATCGGTGATCGAAGACGTCCAGGCTGTGAACAAGGGGGCAACGGGCCTGCACCATCTGGGTTTTTATGTTGATGATCCGCTGGCAGTCGTAACTGCCTTTTCCAAAGCCGGTTACGAACTGGCATGGCGCGGCGTTCTGGCCAACGGTGTCGAAATTTTCATGGTCGATACTATCAGGCTCTATGGCCACATGATTGAATTGTATGCGCCGACGCCATCGCTCATGGAAATTCATGATTTTGTCCGGCAGGGGAGTATCGGTTTTGATGGGCGTGACCCGGTGCGGGATTTTACCCTGTGAAAACCCAATGGCAAAATATATTGACCCCGCCTGAAATGCTATAAGAGAAATAACTGACCGTTTGCGCCAAAATTATATAATCAGGCGTGGATTGAGGATCTGAGAGAGTCGTCTCGGGCAGTCTGAAACAGGCGCGGCGTTAAGGAAGAGGAGGGTGATAGATGAAGAACCCGTATCGTTATGGGAGGTTTTTGGCCTGGACAGGGATAGTCATGCTTTTGGGGACGATTGTGTTCTGGGGCGTCCTTGGACAGAACATTCCGCCATATTCGCCTGCGCTCAACGCCGATGAATTTGCTGCGCAGATCCGGCAGCATCAGGGCGAAATCCGCATTGGCATGATTGTTCAGCTTGCGATTTCGGTCATGTGGTACACCTGGGGCGTGGCGATCTGGATGGTGATGCGCGCCATCGAGAACGAGAACGGTGACAATGACGTGCTCTCGACTCTGCAGATATGGGGTGCGGGTTTTACCACGATCGTGTTTATCGTGCCGTGTTCGGCATGGCTGGCTGTTGCTTATCGCCCTGACGTGATGGAGCCGCAGACCTTGCAGATGGTTTATGACTTTGGCTGGATGATGTTCGATTGCGCCTATGCGCTGACGACCATGCAGATCCTTGCCTGGGGTGTATGTGTGCTGCAGGACAAGCGGGAAACGCCGCTTTATCCGGGCTGGGTGGTCTGGTTTTCGATGTTCGTGGTGGTCAGCTTCATCCTCGAAACATTCATGCCGCTTGTCTATGACGGGCCATTCTCGCGCAGCGGGGTTGTCAATTATTTCTTCGAGTTCGGTATTTTCTTCCTGATGTGGGTTTTCATCGGAATCTACACGCTGAAGGCAATTGGCCGCCTGCAACAGGAACATCTGGCAGCCCATGCATCAAACTGAAGTTGTCCCGGCTCCGGAGGGCGGGGTGCGTCGTGAGCGCGCGCCCGCCATCTGGATATTCATCGCCATGGACTGCACCAGCTTTGGGGTGCTGTTCCTCGTATTCATGTATGAACGCATGGGTCAGGTGGCCTTGTTCGACGAGGCCAGCCACCTGCTGAATGCGCCGCTCGGCTTTTTCAATGCCTGTGTGCTCATCACGTCAAGCTGGCTTGTCGCCTGGGCCAATATCGTCGGGCGCGAGGGGCGGTTTGACGAAGCGCGTCGCCTGATGCTGGCGGGCATGGCCGTTGCGTCGATATTCCTGATCGTGAAGGTTATCGAATACTACATGAAGCTTTCCGTGGGGATCACGGTCAAGACCAACGCGTTTTTCCTGTTCTACTATGCGCTGACGGGCGTGCACCTGATGCACTATCTTGGCGGCATGGTGATCCTTGCGATTCTCGCGCAGGGGCCAAGTCCCTATCTGCCGGCGGCGGAGGCGAAGGCGTCCTATCTTCGCTGGCTGGAAGGCGGCAGCCTTTATTGGCACATGGTTGACCTGCTCTGGATCTTCATCTTCTCGATCCTCTATCTGATAGGTGCGCGATGACAGGAAAGATCGCCGGCGCGCGGAACGCATGGCTGTTGCTGCTCGCCATTTCTGCAGTCAGCTTTCTGGCGGCAGAGCTGGTGGGGGAACGCCATGTCGCGATCGGTGCGATCATGCTGATTGCCGCCGCGAAAATTGCCGTCATCCTGTCCCGGTTCATGGAAGTCGAACGCGCGCCGAAAGCGATTGGCCGTTACCTTTATGGCTGGACCATTGGCGTTGCCGTTATCGTGTTTGCGATGTGGTGGGTGGCGGCGCTCGGATAGTGTAACAAGTAAATGAGTGAAACCATGTCAACGATAGACCGCGCGGCGATAGAGCCGCGCCTGCTGGAACTGCTTTACGATAAGCACGAACGGCGCAAGCTCGGCCCCTATATTCCCCGAACCGCGCAAGAAATTGGCGAAGGGCTGGAACGCCTGTTTGCACAACAGGGCATTGCCGCAAGGCCCGCCAACATTCATCGGATGGGCGGCGGTGCATCAAAAGAGCAGTTCGTCTTCGACATGGTGGGCGACATCGCGCCGGAGTTTTCCCGCTGTGTGCTGCGGATGGACCCGCGCGAGGGCATTATCGAAACCTGCCGCCGGCGTGAGGCGCAAGTGCTGCGCGCGGTGTATGGCAAAGTGCCGGTGCCACCGGTGCTATGCGTGGATGGCGATGGCGTGGCGATGGGGCAACCGCTGATGATTACCGGCTTTGTCGGCGGCGTGACCAAGCCGAGCAGCGGCGGCGGCGGGCCATCGGGGTTGAAAGTCCGGATGGGGGAGCGGGTCTCTGCCGCGCTGACGCAGCAGTTCATTGAAGTCTTCGCCAATGTTCACGCCGTTGCGATCGCCGGTGCGGGGCTGGACGATTATGCAGTGCCGCGCCCCGGCACGACCGATGCGGCACTGTGGCAGGTCAATTACTGGACAAAAGTGCGCGAGATGGACGGCCTTGACAGCCTGCCGTTGCTGACGCTGGCGGAAACATGGTTGTATGACAATCTGCCGGTCTGCGACGAGCCGGTCCTGCTGCATGGCGATCACCGGCTGGGCAATTTCCTGTTCGATGAGGAGAGCCTGCGGATTACAGCCGTGCTTGACTGGGAACTGGCCCATATCGGGGATTTTCATGAAGATCTGGCCTATGATTTTGAACCGCTGTTTGGCAGCGTGGATGAAAATGGCACGTTCCTTGTCGGTTCGATGTTCACGACTGACCACATGATCGCGGCATACGAGGCGCTGACCGGGCGCAAGGTCGATGCCAGGACGCTGCACTGGTACAAGGTTCTGACGAGCTACAAGCTGATCACGATGAATCACACGTCTTCGATCATCGCGGCGCGTGATGGCACTAATCATCAAAATGCGTTGCTGGCGTTTCTGGCTGCGGTGACGGCGGAACTGTCTTCAACGATGTGCGACTTGCTGGCGGAGAGTGCGGCATGACCCCGAACCCGACGATCCGCCTGCAAAGCCTCCTCCAGACGCTGGAGCATGTGATCTTTCCTGCCGTTGATTCCCAAAACTCGCTCGCACAGGAACAGTGCGGTCTGGTGCTGGGGCAATTGCGCATGATGATCCAGCACATGCCCTGGTTCGGCGCGTATCATGCCTTGTGCTATGACGACCTTGCCCGGACTGTTGCAGGGCTGCCGGCGCACGGCGGCGGCGATGTGTCGGGCAAGGCTTGCGCAGCTCTGGCGCAGGTGCTGGCACGAACGGCCGGGATGGAAGATCGCAATGCAGCCTATCACGACCTTGGTCATGCGCTGGAGACGCTGCTGCGCGCTGTGGCCGAAGATGGGGAGCGATCATACCGCCGTGCCGTCGAAGCACAGGTCCTGGATTTTTCCAGACGGCAATCCCTGCGCGCCAGAACCTGGTTCAAGGATGCAGGCTTTGACCATGCCCCCGAAGATCTGCCATCACTGGAACAAATGCTAAAAAAATGAGAGGCTTGCCCCGCAAGGTATGCCAAGAATGTTAAAAGCGCATAACCTGATACAGGAGCACACATGGCTGGAAGACTGGAAGGCAAAGTAGCGATCATCACAGGGGCCGGGGCCGGTATCGGCGCTGCCCATGCAGAAGCGTTCGTACGTGAGGGTGCAGGCGTTGCGATTACGGATATTCGCCCGGAAGCGGGGGACGCTGTTGCACAAAAACTCAAGGCGGCCGGCGGCAATGTCATCAGCCTGAAGCATGATGTCGCGTCGGAAGATAGCTGGGCCGAAGTTGTGGAACAGGTTGCCGCCCACTTTGGCAAGCTGACCACGCTCGTGAACAATGCTGGCCTTAATCACATGCGCGGCGTGGAGGATGAAACGGTAGAAGGCTGGAACCACATTGTTTCCATCGATCAGATGGGCACATGGCTGGGAATGCGGGCGGTGATGCCGCATCTTCGCGCCAGTGGGAACGGTTCCATCGTCAATATCTCGTCAATTCTCGGGATTATGGCGAACGTGACTTGCCTTTCGTTTCACGCGGCAAAAGGTGCGGTGCGCGTCATGAGCAAGGCTGCCGCGCTGGAATATGCTGAACGCGGCGTGCGCGTGAATTCAATCTATCCCGGCATGATTGATACGCAGCAACTGGCAACGATGCTGCCCGAAGAGCGCGAGATGATCCGCACGTCCATTCCGATGAAGCGCATCGGATTGCCTGAGGAAGTGGCAAATTGTTCGGTATTTCTGTGCTCCGATGAAGCGTCTTACGTCACCGGAGCGGAAATCATCGTCGATGGGGGACTGAGACCCGGCTGACCGTGCCAGAAGTCCGCTCAGTTTGACT
>JAGREQ010000130.1 GCA_020446465.1 Novosphingobium sp.
CATTGTCAGAAGGAACAGCAGGACTTGTGCGCCTTGTGCAGTGGCAATCTGCCCAGCCTTGGCCTTGGCTCCGCTGGTGGCGGTGGCCGCCAGGCTGACCGTGGGGTAAGGCCCCGGCCCGTGACCCGCAGCCGTTGCGGCGACGAGCGCAAGGGGTGCCTCCCACCGGCTGATCGCATCAGACGGGCCGGTCAGGATTGGTGCATCGGGCGTTCCCGTGGCGACAGCCGCCAGATTGCCGGGCTTGTGAGTCAGCGATGCGGTGGCGTCGTATTCTTCGCCTGCCTCCAGCCGTGCCAGTGGCACCAATGTTGGCAGTGCGCCGCCAAGGCGAGGGGCAAGGTCCATGCCCGCAGCGATCATGGCGTCAGTTTGCCCAGCCTCCATGGCCACGCCAATAGTCGGGCTGCCTGCCTCATTCGCGACGCGATGACCAAGTCCGCCGGCCATCCCTGCAACAACGACCGGGAACAGCGGGCCGAGCAGAAAGAAGAAAAACGCGCGGCTGAACAATACGGCCACGAAATCGCGCCGTGCCACGACCAGCGCCGCACGCCAGCGGGGCAGACGATCTGCATTGTGCATCATTGCGCCCCCTCCTTGTCGTCCTCTTCAAGAGCGCGGGCGGCTGCCTCCCCCGCGATATTGACGAAGACTTCATGCAATCCTGCCCGCTCGATCGAGAGCGAAAGAATGCCCGCCTGGCCTTCAATCAGCGCGCGCAACATCGGTTCAACCCCGCTGGGGGGCAGGGAGAAATGCCAGAAGGTGCCGCCACCTGCCTTGCGCTCCGGCATGGCGCTGTCGGGCAGAGCTGCACGCCACGGGCCGTCATTTTCGCGCGTTTCCAGCCGAACTTGTGGCGGTATCCGGTCGCGTGCGGCATCCACCGCGCCAGCAAATGGCACCTTGCCGCCTGCGATGATGGCGATGTTTTCGCACAGGCGTTCTGCGTGGGCGATGACGTGGGTGGAAAAGATGACTGTCGTGCCCTTGTCCGCCAGTGCGCGGATCATGCGTTCCAGCTTGCCCTGGTTGAGCGCATCGAGGCCGGAAAACGGCTCATCCAGAATCACCAGCTCCGGTTCGTGGACCAGCGTGCCGAGCAACTGGACGGTTTGCGCCATGCCTTTCGACAAATGGCGTATCTGGCGTTCTGTCGCATGGCCCAACCCATGATTTTCCATCAGTTCGCGTCCGCGCCGCCGTCCTTCGGCCAGCGGCAATCCGCGCAAGGCCCCCATGAAGGCAATGGCTTCCACCGCCTTCATGGCAGGGTAGAGGCCGCGTTCTTCCGGCAAGTATCCGATTCGGCGCGCGATCTGCTGCGGATCGTAATGGCCAAGAATGCTGCGCGTCCCGGCGTCCGGCTCGATAATGCCGAGCAGCATCCGCAAGGTCGTGGTCTTGCCAGCGCCATTTGGCCCCAGAATGCCGTAAATCGCACCTTGCGGAACGGAAAGGTCGACACCATCGACTGCCGTTACACCGTCAAAGCGTTTGACAAGGCCTTTGGCTTCGATCGCCAGAATATCGGATGTTGCGGGATGTGGTCCTTCGACCGCGCTATTGCCCGTGTCGGCGCGATGACCTAGCTCGATACGCATGGGGAGCAATTAAGCCTTCACTATGAAGCGGAGCAACAGCAAGTTTGGTTAACGCCGCCGTCATTGATGACCTGAAGGCCCGTCTTGCAGAGCAGGCCGGCGCGGAAGGTTTTGCCGCTATCGGCTTTGCGCCGCCGGGTAATGACGCTGAGACAGGCGCACGGCTCGACACATGGCTGGAGGCCGGGTTCCACGGCACAATGGGCTGGCTGGCAGATCGCGCCGACGTGCGACGCGGGCCGCAGGCGATGTGGCCGGGCGCGCGCAGTGTTATTGCCCTGGCCATGAGTTACGCGCCGGCGGTCGATCCGCTGACCTTGGCTGGCCAGCCCGATCGCGCGCGTATTTCGGCCTATGCCCAGGGGCGCGATTATCATGACGTCATGAAAAAGGCGCTGAAACGGCTCGCGCGCTGGCTTGTGGCACAAGGGGAGGCTGCGGGGCTGGACCCCATCCAGCTCAAGGTTTTTGTTGATACTGCCCCGGTTATGGAAAAACCGCTGGCCGCGTTGGCAGGACTGGGCTGGCAGGGCAAGCATACCAACCTGGTCAGCCAGACACATGGTAGCTGGCTGTTCCTTGGTGCGATTTATTGCGATGTGCCGTTTGCGCCTGATGTCGCGCATGATGATCGCTGCGGATCATGCCGGGCTTGTCAGGATGCCTGCCCGACAAAGGCATTTCCTGCACCCTATCAACTGGATGCGCGGCGCTGCATCAGCTATCTCACGATAGAACACAAAGGGCCGATCCCTCTCGAACTGCGCAGGGCAATGGGCAATCGCATCTATGGGTGCGATGATTGCCTGGCCGTGTGTCCCTGGAACAAGTTTGCCAGAAGCGCGGCCTGTGATCAGGCATTTCTGCCGCGCGCGGAACTGGCCGCCCCGCGGCTGGCGGAGCTGCTGTCGCTGGATGATGCGAGTTTCCGGCAGCTTTTTTCCGGCTCGCCTATCAAACGCATTGGCCGCGACAGGTTCGTGCGAAACTGCCTGATAGCCGCAGGCAACAGCGGTGACGCGGCGCTTGCCAGCATCGTTGCAGGTCTGCGCAGTGATCCCGATCCGGTTGTGGCCGAAGCGGCTGCATGGGCGCTTCGCGCGATTTCGAGCGAAGTGGGCGAGTGTTGACTGCCCCTAGAGCACGGCTCGTTGAGCCTCGCTCATGCCTTCCGCCCCGACCACCAAAAGCTAATGGTATCATTGGTGGTCGGGTGGGGAGGTGGGACGGGGGTGCATGGGTTCACATCAGTGAACCTTGTTATTAGAGCATCTCTTTCAGTGGCGTACCTGCATCGGCAAGTTGTTCAGGAGCGATTTGCGCTCGCGCCTCGACCAGTTTGCGGCCCTGCACGTAGTCTTTCACTGCATTGACGCAATCGAGCGCGATGACGCGTCCGTCTTTCAGGTAAATGACGGAAAAGCTGCGCGTTGCCGGATCACCCCGCAGCACAGTTGTATCATGGCCAATCGAAAGCCCGGCTGTCTGCAATTTGAGATCGAACTGGTTGGACCAGAACCAAGGCAGCGCGTGATAGGCTTCCGGTTCACCCATGATCGCCTTGGCCACTGTGGTCGCCATGTCATTGGCGTTCTGTACGGATTCGAGGCGGATAACCGCACCCCCGGCAAACTCGTTCGCATGGGCAGCACAGTCACCGATGGCATAGACATTGGGCAGCGATGTGCGACAAAACTCATCGACATCGACACCATTGGCGCCTGCCGCACCTGCTGCGATCAGCGGGCCGACAGCAGGAATAATCCCGATCCCGACCACGACCATATCGGCGGGAATGACGGTTCCGTCAGCCAGCTTTACACCGGTGACTTTCCCATCTGCTCCTTCGAGGTGATCGACCATTGCTTCCAGACGCACATCCACGCCCCTGATCCGGTGTTCGTTCTGGTAAAATTCGGAAAGCTCTTCGCCCGCGACGCGCGCCAGGACACGGGGCAAGGCTTCGAGCAAAGTCACATTGCAGCCGAGCTTGGTCAGGACGGCTGCGGCTTCCAGCCCGATATAGCCGCCACCAATCACCACGACCTGTTTTGCACCGGCGTCCAGTTCGGCCATCATCCGGTCAACATCGGCCCGGTCGCGCACGCCGTGGACGCCTTTGAGATCCGCGCCTGCACAGGAAAGGCGGCGCGGATCACCGCCGGCCGCCCAGATCAATTGCCCGTAACCGACCTTGCCGCCATCGGACAGGGTGACTTCGCTCGATGCCGGGTCAATTCCGGTAACAGCAGTGTTGAGGCGCAGAGAAATGTCCTTGTCGCCCCAGAATCCGGGTGGGCGGATATAAATCCGTTCGAATTCCTTGTCGCGGGCAAGGTATTCCTTGGACAGTGGTGGCCGTTCGTAAGGCGGTTCACTGTCGCGCCCGATCATCAGGATCGACCCTTCAAAACCTCTCTGGCGCAAGGCGACGGCCACTTGCGCGCCACCATGTCCTGCTCCCACGATCACAATATCTGCTTTTTCCATGGCGTCTGACTTGGCGCAAAACGGCCATTCGTCAAGCCCCTTCAGGTATGTAGCCGCAGCACTGTGCGGGTTAGCGCGACAGAAGGTTGCGGGCTTGCGCTGCAATTTGTGCAAGCATCGTGGTGCGCACGGTGGCTGAATGGCGTGCCCTGTCAGTCATCACGCGAAAGTGGGTGATGGCAGCGCCATGGCTTTCAACCCAGCTTGCCACGGCATCGGGCAGGCTGGTTTCTGTCGTGGTGCGCCGCGCCATGAGCCGCTGCAGAAAATCAAGCCGCATTTGCTGGAAATCGCGGGCGAGGCCTGAAACCAGCACCCGGTCCCACGGGTCGGCCGGGTCCATCGTGGCGGCAACGCCTTGCGCCCAATCAAGCCCAAGTGTTTCGCCAAGCGCGGTGAAGGCTTGCGTAAGGCCAGCCGTGTCGCAATCTGTCCGCACGGCAAGCGCGGCGATCCCTGTCGCGCCATCAAGATCGAACAGGGCTGTCACCAGTTCAGCTTCGCGTTGGGGAACGCCTGCGTCGCGCAGGGCTGCCAACTGGCTGGCTGACCGCTCCCGCGTTTCATTGCCGATCAGCGCACGGGCATTTTTACGCAACGCCGAGATGGGATCTGCAAGGCTGCTTTCGCGCTCTGTCCAGTCAGCCGAGCCGGCGCCTGCCCGCAGCGCGTCTGCCATGTGGTTGCGTGTGGCAAGCGCGAGCATTTCAAAAGCCAGAAGCCTCGCGCTTTCTGGCATGGCTGTGGTATCCAGCCTGACCCAGACCGCGCCAAGGCCGAAAAGCCGTTCGACCGCAACGAAGGCCGCGCAGACATGGGCAAGGCTGGCTCCTTCCTCTTCGCGCAATTCGAACGGGTGGAGCAACCCAAGCCGGTTGACGACAAGGTTGGCCAGTTCGGTGGCGATAATTTCGCGGCGCAGCCGATGATCGAGCAACTGTGTGCGAAAGTGTGCCTGCATTTCATCGGGGAATGACCCCAGAAGGAGCGGCACGAGCGCATCGTCATTGGGGACGGTGCTGTTTTCCAGTGCGCTCTGGATCGTCAGCTTGGTGCTTGAAAGCAGCAGCGCAATTTCCGGGCGGACAAGCCCTTTGCCTTCGGCACCGCGGCGGGTCAAAGTCTCGTCGTCGGCGATGCCATCGGTCTTGCGATCAATCGCGCCATCGCGTTCGAGCGTTTCGATCAGGCGTAGCTGGGCCGGAATGGCGCGTGCGCCGCCGCGCTCAGCGATGGAAATGGCCATGGTTTGCAGGCGGTTGTCTTCCAGAACGAGCGCCGCGACATCGTCCGTCATGGCAGCAAGGATCGCGTTGCGGCGCTTTTCCGAAAGACGGCCTGCCCGGCGCGCAGCGGCCAGCGCGATCTTGATATTCACTTCGTTGTCGGAACAGTCGACCCCTGCGGAATTGTCGATGAAATCCGTATTGATCCGCCCACCCGGCCCACCGCTCGCAGCGTCCGCACCTTTCAGCGCAAACTCTATACGTCCCGCCTGTGTGACGCCCAGATTGGCGCCTTCGCCAATGACTCTTGCGCGCACGTCGCGCCCGTCAACCCGCAAGGCATCATTGGCGCGATCCCCGACAGTGGCGTTGTTTTCTTCTGAACTTTTTACATAAGTCCCGATGCCGCCAAACCACATGAGATCAACCGGCGCCTTCAGGATTGCGGCAATCAGCGCATCGGGTTCCAGTTTGTCGGCGGCGATGCCCAGCACCGCACGCGCTTCCTTGCTGAGCGCGATGCGTTTTTCATTGCGGGAGAAGACGCCGCCACCCTTGCTGACAAGGCTCTTGTCATAATCGGCCCAGCTTGATCGGGGGAGAGCGAACAGGCGTTTGCGTTCCTTCCAGCTTGCTGCGGCGTCGGGCGCAGGATCGATGAAGATATGCCGGTGATCGAAAGCTGCGACCAGCCGGATGGCCCTGGACAGCAACATGCCGTTGCCAAACACGTCGCCCGACATGTCGCCGATGCCCGCCACGGTGAAATCCTGCGTCTGCGTATCGACATTCATCTCGCGAAAGTGACGTTTGACGCACTCCCACGCGCCGCGCGCGGTGATGCCCATCTTCTTGTGGTC
>JAGREQ010000131.1 GCA_020446465.1 Novosphingobium sp.
TATGTTCGTCGCTTTCGTCGCGAACATCCTCAAGAATAGGCAGCTTCTTGTCGGCAATGGCTTGCGCGATCTGCTCGATCAGCTTGCCCTTGGCCACCATGTAGGGGATTTCCGAAATGACAAGCTGCCATTGCCCGCCACCCAGCCGTTCGATACCGGCATCGCGGTCCTCTGCCTTTTCCGCCTCTGCCGCATGAAACCGTCCGCGCACGCGGAATGCCCCGCGCCCGGATTCGTAAGCCTTTGCGATGGCCTCCGGGCTATCGACAATGACGCCACCAGTCGGGAAGTCCGGCCCGTGGAACAGTTCCATCAGGCGCGCATGTTCGACATGCGGATTGTCGATCACTTCCAGCGTCGCGTCGATCACTTCGGCAACGTTATGGCTGGGGATGGATGTAGCCATGCCCACCGCGATGCCGGTCGCCCCGTTGGCAAGCAGGTTGGGGAACAGGCCGGGGAAGATTTCGGGTTCTTCCTCTTCCCCATTGTAGGTCGGCACGAAATCCACTGTGCCTTCATCCAGCCCGGCCATCAGGCGGATTGCCGTCGCGGTCAGGCGTGCCTCTGTATAGCGGTAGGCAGCCGCATTATCGCCGTCGATATTGCCGAAGTTCCCCTGCCCCTCGACCAATGGATAACGCAGCGCGAAATCCTGTGCGAGGCGAACCATCGCATCATAGACCGAGGCATCACCATGCGGGTGATATTTACCGATGACATCACCGACAACGCGCGCGGATTTCTTGAACACGCTGCCCGGATCGAGCTTTAGCTGGCGCATGGCCCATAGCAGCCGCCGGTGAACGGGCTTCAACCCATCGCGCAAGTCCGGCAGGGAACGCGCCGTGATGGTCGACAGCGCATAGACGAGATACCGCTCCGACAGCGCGGAATCGAACGGCGCATCGACAATCGCGTCGAAGGGATCTGAAGAGTCGTCAGTCGTGATCGTATCCATTGCCCGGATGGCCTAGCAGCAGGGGCGCACGCGCTCTAGCGCACGGGCGCGGCAATCCACTGCCAATTTGCAGCGCGACCGGGCCGCTGCGGCAAGCAGTCAAAGTATCTGCATGTTGCGGCTTTCAGGCGGAATACGCACTTCAAGCCCGTCCATTTCCTGAGACAAGGTGATCTGGCAGGAAAGACGGCTGGTGCGGGTGACAAAAGCTGCAAGGTCCAGCATGTCTTCCTCATCATCGGTCGCGTTCTGCAAACGGTCAAACCAGTCCGGCGCCACAATGACATGGCAAGTGGAGCAGGCCATCTGCCCTTCGCAGGTTCCTTCGAGCGGCATACCGGCAGCCTGCGCCACTTCCAGCAGCGAAGCACCGACTTCCCCCTGGGCGGAAACCTTTGCACCGTCATTGGTGGAGAAGTGAATTGTCACTGTCGACATGGGCGTATCAGTCCTGTCTGGCTGCGGCTTCGCGGATCAGGGCTGCCGCATGGTCGATTGCGGCGATATCAGTATAACGACCGAATCCAAATCGAACAGAACTTTTCGCAGATGCAACATCCAGCCCGATCGCTTTCAACACATGGCTGGGCCGGCCAGAGCCACTGGCGCAGGCAGAGCCTGCAGAAAAGCAAACATCGCGCACATCAGACATCAGTCGTGCGACGTCCAGCCCTTCACGCCGGATATTGCAGTTGCCAAACCAGCGGTGAGCAGTGCTCCCGTTTACTGTCCAGCCCGGCAGCAAGTCGACAAGCCTTTTCCACAAGGTTTCCACATGTTGTCCAGCACTTATACGCTCTTTTATAGACAAGGAGGCAGCCGCCCCGAAGCCTGCACAAAGCGCGGGCGACAAAGTGCCGGATCGCAAGCCCTGTTCCTGCCCGCCGCCCGTAATAATCGGCTCGATCGCCAACCCGTCACGCACCCATAGCGCGCCAATACCCTTTGGCCCGTGGAGTTTGTGCGCCGATACAGCGATCATGTCCGCTGCTGCTGGCGCGTCCAGCTTGCCCGCACCCTGCACCGCATCGCAGAGGAACAAGGCCCCTGCATCGTGGGCCGCATCAGCAGCCAGCCCGACCGGCTGGATCGTGCCGATTTCGTTGTTGACCTGCATCACCGCCACCAGCCGCGTGCCGGATCGCAACTGTGCCAGCGATGTCATGTCGAGAATGCCTTCTCCATCGACAGGCAGCACATCAACTGGCCCGCCAAGCGCCCTTGCCGTGTCCAGCACGGCGGCATGTTCAATGGCGGAAACGGCAACGGGCCGCGTGTCGCCCACTGGCGCACTGCCCCGCATGGCAAGATTGATCGCTTCGGTTGCGCTTCCGGTAAAAATCACCGTGCCGCCCGGCGGAAACAGTGCCGCCACCTGCTCACGCGCCAGGTCAACTGCGGCAGCAGCCTGCCTGCCCAGACGATGCGCGCTGTGCGGGTTGCCGAATCCGGTCCCATCCGGCCCATCCAGCCACGGCAGCATCGCATCGCGCGCTTCGGGCGCAAGCGGCGTTGTTGCCTGATAATCGAGGTAAATCATCCGCGCACCTCTGCCAGTTGCAGCCAGGTTTCGCAAAAGCGTTCAATATCCTCGCGCGTTGTATTCCACCCGAAACTGACGCGGATCATCCGGTCTGCCAGTGCTTCGTCCATCGTCATCGCTTCGAGCACATGACTTCGTTTCAGACTGCCTGACGAACAGGCACTGCCTTGCGAAACGGCAATCCCCGCCATGTCGAACCGCATAAGCTGGGCGCTGCCTGACATGTCCGGCATGGCCAGCGCGCAGATATAATCGGTCGGCGCAGAAAGATCATCGGAGAGCCAGACACCTCCGGCATCGCGAACCTTTTGCACAAATGGGGCGAGTGGTTCCAGAACGTCTGGCGCCAGCCATGGCCCGGCAGCGCAGGCTTCCAACGCAGCAGCAAAGCCCATGGCACCCGGCAGATTTTCCGTGCCGGGGCGATAGCCGCGCTCCTGCCCGCCGCTTGCTTCGATCATCGCGTAATCGCGCACAAGAAGAGCACCGACCCCCGGCGGCCCGCCAAGCTTGTGCGCTGAAACGATCACCATGTCCGCTTCTGCCGGCAAGGGATATTTGCCTGCCGACTGCGCCGCATCGACAACCAGCAACCCGCCAGATTCGTGCACACGCTCGGCAATCTGGCCAATATCCTGCGCGTTGCCCGTTTCGGAATTGATAGCCTGCACAGCGACAACGGGCCGGTCACGCCCGTCAATCGCTTCGGTCAGAACCTCCATGTCGAGCGCGCCATCGCTCCTCACCGGCAGGCGTTCTGCATCCGGCACGGCGCGCAGCACACTTTCATGCTCGACCGCGCTTACCAGCCGCGCCCCGCCTTTTGCACTGCCCAGCGCAAGGGCAATGGCCTCGCTCGCGCCGCTCGTCAGGATAACCTCGTGATCCCAGCCAAGCGCCTGTCCGATCGCCCCCCGTGCATTTTCCAGCAGGGATCGTGCCGCCCTGCCCGCCGCATGGGGGCTGGATGGGTTTGCCCAATGCGTCAGCCCTTCGCACACGGCAGAAATCGCCTCTGGCCGGACAGGGCTTGTCGCCGCGTGATCGAGATAGACGCGCAAACTCAGTTTCCTTGCGTAGGAATTGCGAAAGATGACAAGCGCACTATATAGCCATCACCGTTCCGCGCGCCACCCACTGGCGCCTCCACCAGATTTTGCCAGGTCAACAATGCCATCTGTTATTTTTCCAGGCCCAGAAGGCCGTCTCGAAGGTCGTTATCAGCCCGCACCGCGCCCGCGTGCGCCGGTCGCCATGATCCTGCATCCCCACCCCGAAGGTGGCGGCACGATGAATGACCGGATTGTGCAGCGCATGTACAAGACTTTTTCCGATCGCGGCTTTGCCACGTTGCGCTTCAACTTTCGCGGGGTAGGCCGCAGTCAGGGCAGCTTTGACAATGGTATTGGCGAATTGTCCGATGCCGCCGCCGCGCTGGACTGGGTGCAGACCATTCACCCCGAAGCGCAGACGACATGGATCGCCGGATACAGCTTCGGCGCGCTGATCGGTATGCAGTTATTGATGCGCCGCCCCGAAATCCGCGGGTTCATCTCTGTTGCGCCGCCAGCCAACATGTATGACTTTACGTTCCTTGCTCCATGCCCGGCCTCCGGCATCATCGTGCAGGGTGCAGGTGACACGGTTGTCCAGCCCGCCGCCGTGCAGAAGCTGGTCGACAAACTGCGGACGCAAAAGCACATCACCATCCATCATAACGAGATTCCGCGTGCCAACCACTTCTTCGAGAACGAACTCGAAGACCTGATGCTGGCGGTGGACAATTATCTCGATTTCCGCCTCTCGCCGGAATGCCCGATTCGCTGAAATAATGTGACGCGCTGCCCGAGGGGCGGCGCGTTTCAGCAGGCTTATTTATCCAGACTGGCAGGTGCCGGTTCTGGTTGCGGCGCCGTGCCCAGTTCGCCCGGTCCGGGGATGGCCCAGATGGCAACATTCGCTGCCATGACTGCCGCCAGAATCACCATGAGAACAATCTGCTTTTTCGGGCCACCCTTGCGCCATAGCAAGAATGCGCCCCCCAGCATCGCCGCGCTCGCCAGAACGAGTATCGAAAGAACGGTATCCATTCGATGTTCTATATCCCGGACTGACGCGGAAGAACACTGTCCAGGGCATTGTCCGGCACATCCAGTTCCAAAAGCGCGTGGACATGCTGCCGATCGTCGGGTTGCCCTGATGAAATGGCCGATATGTAACCACCGATCAACATCAGCAGAAGCGGCAACATAGTGCGCGAGGTTTCAACCGAGACTTCGGACTTTTCAGCAGAAGCGACGCAAACGGCAGATATGGCATCTGCATCACCGAAAATCGCACTTGTGAGCACATCGCCCGCAGCATGATCTGTATCGGACAGAACCGCTGCTGCCAGTTCTGCGCCGCCATGTTCCTCAAGCAACTGACATAGCGCATCAGGCACAGCAACGTCGGAACGTGCAGACACGCCACTGTCGCGTTCAGCCAGTCGCTTGATCCCACCGGACACCAGCGGGAGAAGCACTTCCACGCATCTGCGCGTGGCAATGGCAGACAGGCCGGTGCGTTGGGCCAACGCCTCCAGCCCGCCAGTACGGCGTAGAGTATCAATGAACGTCTGCATTGCGATCCCTGCAATCCCGTTTTTCGGGCTTTCGGATTTATTCTGGCAGTGAGACTAACAATTCAAACCTTAATGTCCAGTATCGGCCATGAACGGGTATTCATATAGGAAAGCGCCAGAGGCAGACCTGCGATTGCCTGTGCACAAGCCCAGAAATCCGTTGTGTGAACGGCAAGCCCCGCAGGCAGAAAACGGTGAGTCAATTCTTCCCGAACAGGCCCTTGGCCATGCCCGCAAGATCATTCAGCGGGTTGCCATCGCCATCCCTGTCAAGAAGACCAGCAAGGCTGGATGGATCGTTCTTGATCGCGTTGGCAAACTCCATCAGTGAACCCTCACCGCCGATTTGGGCGACAATTTCACTCAGCTTGCCGGTGTCCAGCCCCGTCTTTGCCGACGCAAGTTCAACCGTATCGCCTTCCATCTGGTGCGCCTGACCGAGCGCTGCAATCGCCTTTTCCGCAAGGCCGGGATCGATTCCGACCTTCGCCGCCAGATTGCCGACGTCGTCCGGTGCGCCACCAATGCTTTTGAGGATGGAATCAAACAGGCTCATGACGACTCTCCTTGAGAGGAACATGCCCGCAGCAACCTCTGCTGCAAGCAGACGATAGAGCAGAAACATATCATAAAGCAGGAGCCGGATGCACAAAATTTTGCCCGGCCATCACCACCCAGTCCAGGCAGCAACCCAACACACAAAAAAGGGGGCAGGAAAAACTCCAGCCCCCCCTTGATTTGCAATCTGATTATGCGCTTGCGCGCCGAACAGATCAGGCAGCCTGTGGCGCGGCCTGAAGCACACTTTCGTCAACGTGATCTGCGAACTGCGCGAAGTTGTCGACAAACAGCTGCACAAGGTGTTGCGCCATTTCATCATAGGCTTCCTTGTCGGCCCAGGTCGAGCGCGGGTCGAGGATCGTCTGGTCGATCCCCAGCGCGTCCAGCGCGGGTACCAAAACAGGAACGTCGAAGCCGAAGTTCGCATCCTTGCGATATTCGACG
>JAGREQ010000132.1 GCA_020446465.1 Novosphingobium sp.
ACCAGCAAGCTACCGGTCGAAGCGCCCATGAATATCTTTACCCCAGCAGTGCCGGGAATCCGTTCAAGATCAGCCAGCGACTCCGCGTTCTCGGCCGTCGCGCCCACGTAAAAGGCATGATCGCACCACATGCGATGCTCCGCCCGTTCCAGCTTGTCATGCACGCGCATTTCCGAATCGGTGTTGGGCGACGTGTTGGGCATTTCGAACACGGCGGTCACACCGCCCATCACAGCCGCGCGACTGCCGCTTTCAAGGTCTTCCTTGTGCTCCAGCCCCGGCTCGCGAAAATGCACCTGGCTGTCGATCACGCCCGGCAGAATATCTAGGCCGGTGCAATCCACCCTGCGCGCCGCATCGGGATAACTGCCAACCCCCAGGATTTTTCCATCCACAACAGCCACATCACCCTGAAACGGGCCGGACGGCGTATGGACAAGGCCATTGACGAGCACGAGATCAGCTTTGGTCATCATCAACCTCTATCCCTTTCCGCAGACAATCACTACCTTCGATGCCATGACTGCAACCCGCCTCTTTTCGCGCGCGCTCGTTCGCCTCACATCACCGGACCCATCTGAGGATGTCGTCGCATTCCTGCAAGGCCTCGTCACCAATGATGTGACAGTCAATTTGCCAGTCTGGGCCGCATTGCTGACGCCGCAGGGCAAAGTGCTTTTCGATTTTCTGGTCTGGCCTGCCAGTAATGGCCTGCTGCTGGACTGCGAGGCAGATGCAGCAGATGACCTCGTAAAGCGCCTGTCCCTTTACCGCTTGCGCCGCAATATCATCATCGAACGCGACGACAGCCTTGGCGTATATTGGCAAATCGGCGCGGGCGACGGTGGCGCGCAAGACCCGCGCAACCCCGATCTGGGCCAGCGCTGGATCCACCCGGCCAGCGCCGACGAAGAAAGCGCAGACGTTGCCTGGACCGCCCACCGCCTGAGCCTTGGCGTGCCGGAAGGGCGCGCAGAGCTTGGCAATGGCGAAACGCTGTGGCTTGAATGCAATGCGGTTGAGCTGAATGGCGTCAGTTTTTCAAAGGGTTGCTACATCGGACAGGAAAACACCGCGCGCATGAATTGGCGCAGCAAGGTCAACCGCCGCCTGATTGTTGTCCCGCTGGATCAGTCCGACGCCGCGCGTTGCAAAGCGAGCCACCCCGCCCTCGGCTGGGCTATCGACCATTTGCGTATCGACGCGATAAAGGATGCGTGGCGCCCGGCCTGGTTACCCCGCGCCGAGAGCGTTTGAACCTGCGTCGATGCTGCCATCAGAGGCAGCGCCAGCGCCGCGATTTTCATCGACAATCGCGCTCAGAACCACGGATTCAGCCACATCACGCACCCAGTTGCGCTCAACCCCAAGATCCGCCGCGAGCTTTTCACCTATCAGCGCATCCGCAAACGCCAGAAGGTTCGCAGCCAGCATCGCCCGGCGACGGCTTTCAACGACCCTGATGTCAGGGTTTACAGCCGATGCCAGCCCAGCGATTGCGTCTGCAACAGGCGTCAATGCCGCGTCCTGCCCGTTAACGGCCAGCCAGGCGAACAGGGCCGCTCCGCCATGCTTGTCAAAGGCATCGAATGCAATGTCCACCGATTGGCGCACTGTTCCGGTTCCGGCCAGTCTCGCTACGGTTGATTGTTCCAGCATACCGCAGACCGTTGCCGTAATATCTTCAGCCAACGCCGCCTGAAGCGCGGCGGCGCTGCCGAAGTGGTGCAGAACATTAGCGTGTGTCTGTCCGATTTTATCGGCGACGGCCTTTAGCGTCACGGCCTGCGGCCCCTGGTCTATCAGCAACTCACGCGCGGCGGTGATAGCAGCCGCCTTGCTTTCTTCGGGAGATCGCCTGCGCCGTGTGGGTGCCATGATCCCCCTATCCCGCCCGCACGCATCGAATCGCATGATCGATGCTCGAAATAACAAACGGAAGCAGAGATTTACGTGAAATCACCTACCAAGGTTACGGCTTACATCCATACAAGGCAATGCGGGAAAGGAGATTAGCTGCTCAATTTTCCGCATTGTCCTGCAATTTCAGGCCGCAAACGACGGTTGATCGCCGCCATCACCATGACAAACAAGGGCGACAGCATATTTCTGCTCAGCCGCGATGGCACTGCGTAGCCTTGCCGACCGGGTTGGTCCGCGGTCGGGTATGGCCTTGAATCCCGACGCCAGCAGCGCCCGTGTCGCCGCAATGCAATCCGCAGCAACGCTGGCCCGCAAATCACGATGGCCGACTGCCCGCGCGATTTCGACCATTGCCCGCGTAACCTCCCTGCCAAATCCTTTTTGACGGAAGCGCGGACTGATCCAGATTTCAAGGTAAACACCGTCCGGCCTCGCCAGAAGCGCGCACACACCGACGATGTGTTCACCTTTGCGGTCTGGCCGGGTTACCAGACAGCGCGGCAACCTTGGGTGCTGAATCTGGGCTGCTGCCACCTGTGCGTCAGAGGCGTTCATCCATGAACAGGCGCGCTCGAAATTTTCGGCGCCCATGGCGGCTTTCAGGCCATCGGTGTCCTCCGGCCAGAGTGGCCTCAGGAAAAGATTGCGACTGCGGAAAAACATGCCTTCTCTCCTTTCCCCTGTGTCGTTCGAGTTCCCACTAGGGGACCAACATTACAAGGGTATTGCGCCCAATCGTGGCGCTTTCAGGTGAGGGAGACACGAAAAGAGGGAGATGGGCTGGCCCTCTCCCTCGAAAGCCGGGCATTACGCACCCGGCGGGCCACCCATAGGATGGCCCTGTGTAACGACCATCCGTTATTCGGCTGCTTCTGCCATATCGACAGAGACATATTTGCGGCCGAGCTTTCCATCATGGAAACGCACGCGGCCTTCTGCCAGAGCAAAAAGCGTGTGATCCTTGCCCATGCCGACATTGGTGCCGGGATAGAACTTCGTGCCGCGCTGGCGCACGATGATGTTGCCGCCGATGACTTCCTGACCGCCGAACTTCTTCACGCCAAGACGACGACCGATTGAGTCGCGACCGTTACGGGACGAACCGCCTGCTTTCTTATGTGCCATTTCCAGTTACTCCGTCGGCTCAGTTCTTGTCGGCAGCTTCTGCCGGGGCATCGGCTTTCTTTGCTGCAGCCTTCTTGGCAGGCGCTTTGTCGCCGCCGACAGAAAGGATGCGCAGCAAAGTCATCTGCTGGCGATGACCTGCCTTGCGGCGATAGTTGTGACGCCGACGCTTCTTGAAAACGACGACCTTTTCACTTTTCGCCTGAGCGATAATTTCTGCGGACACCTGCACCTTGGCTGCGTCCTCGATCTTGTCGCCTTCGCCAGCCAGCAGGACGTCGCCCAGCGTGACCTTGTCACCAGCCTCACCGGCCAGCTTTTCGACTGCGATTTTGTCTCCGGCGGCAACCCTGTATTGTTTGCCGCCCGTACGCACTACTGCGAACATGGTGCTATTATCCGTTCAATATGCCCAAACAGGCTGTCTGTAAAAACGTCTTACCACAAACTGGCCTGATGAAAGGCCCGCTCATTGGCAAAACACCGGCCAGACACACGATCAGGGCCGGAAAGATGGCTGCCGTTAGGGAAAAGGCGCGCAACTGTCAACGCAATTGGCGCTGAAAATTGCGTGATGTGCATTGCCGCCGGGGTGCTTACGCCCCTGCTGCCCTGAATATATAAGCGGTCACTGGCTGGCAACGCGCAAAGCCCGTGCTATGGCGCGTGGGATGAAATGCCGCGCCAACACTTTGCCTGTGCTGATCCTTGCGGGCCTTGCCCTGTCGGGATGTGCCAGTGATTCGGCACGCTACCCGTCGCTCGCCATTCGGGATGTCGAAAAGGCCAGCGAGGAGCGCGTGCATGGCACTCTCCAGCCTGCGGGGGCGCAAACGCCGACTTCCCCGCCTATTTCAGCCTCCACGGACCTCGCGTCCCGGCTGCAACAGCTCGATTCGGACGCCCGCGCTGCGCACAATGATTTTCTGGCCATGGCGCCTTCTGCAAAGATTCGCGCGGAGGCAGCGCGTGGGGCTGCACCGGGTAGCGATAGCTGGTTTGCCGCTCTGCTTGCGCTTGCGGAGCTTGATTCGCTGCATGGCCGCCTCATGACAGCCCTCTCTGATCTGGATGCACTGCATGTCGAGGCCGAACTGGATGGCGCGGGACGACCCGAAGTCAGTTCAACGCAAAATGCCATAGAAACATTGGCCGCCGAGGAAAGCGGGACAATCACGTCGTTGGCGGCCCAGCTCAGAGTCCGTTAAACCTGCATGGTTTGCGGGCTGGCAAAAACGTAAAAAAAAACGGCGCGGAACCCAAATGAGACCCCGCGCCGAAAAGTAGAGATACGGTACGGGGAGAGAGTGTTCGTACGACGTATCCTGTAGGATAGCGATCGCGACGGCATGTCACAAACGCCATGCCAGTCTAATCGCAGGGCAAATCGTTCGATACATTGACCAAAATCAAATTATTATAATTATTGCCAGCGCTGGATGTCTGCGTAGTCAGCCTCGCGCGGTTCGATCCAGTGCCAGCCATCGCTGCGCTTTTCGCGCTTCCAGAACCAAGCATCGCTTTTAAGGTGGTCCATGGTGAAATCGACAGCGGATATTGCATCGCGACGATGGCGCGACGCGGCTGCGACAAGAACGATTGGGTCGCCCGGATAAAGGAGGCCGCTGCGGTGAACGATCAGCAACCCCATCAGATCGAATCGGACAAGCGCCTCATCCGCCAACGCCTCCATCCCCGGCAAGGTCAGCGGCGCGTAGTGTGATAGCTCCAGCGCCTCGACCCCGCCTGTTGGTCGCACTTTCCCGACAAAACTCGCAACGCCGCCCGCATCGCCCTTGTCCGCAGCGAAGTGATCTATCGCGGCCGCTGGATCAAATGGCATATCTAGCAGGCGGACATCCTTCATGGGATCACCCCCCGCTGACAGGTGGAAAAAATGCAACCTCACTCCCCGGCGCCGCAACCAGCGCAGTCTTGTCAGGCAGCACTTCCCCATTTAGCGCCACGCGCACTTTGTCGCCTTGCAGCGTCTGCGCGAGATCCGGGGCAAGCATGGCAAGCAACGATTCCCATTTGAGAGTTTCAGTTCCGTTGATGTCCATTGCGCCTGCCCCGGCAAGGTCGGCCAGCTTGCCGAGAAAAACCAGCCGCACCATGGACGATCAGCCGCCGGTGACGGACATGTGACGCGGCTGCGCTGGTGCATCACCGCGCGAATCGATGCGGAAGTGATGCCGTTCAGGCTTGATCCGCATGGCAAGGTCGAGCGCTGCGGCAAGTTCCCCTTCAGGATCATCCGATCGCAAGGCCGCGCGCAAGTCGACTCGCTCCGCCCCACCAAGGCAGGCATAGAGTTGCCCGGTCGTCGTCACTCTGATCCTGTTGCAACCATCGCAGAAATTGCTGGTCAGCGGGGTAATGAACCCTATCCTGCCACCTGTTTCGGCCACATCCCAATAGCGCGACGGGCCGCCAGTGCGGTGACTGCTGGGCGTCAGCGTCCAGCGGCGGTCAAGCTCTGCGCGCACTTCGGTCAACGGCAGATAGTGATCGACCCGGTCCTGATCGACAGTGCCAAGCGGCATCACCTCAATCAGGCTGATATCAAAGCCCTGCCCATGCGCCCAGGCGACAAGGTCAGGCAATTCCGGCTGGTTGATACCGCGCAAGGCGACAGCGTTGATCTTGACCGCAAGCCCTGCTTCGCGCGCGGCGGCGATCCCTTCCAGCACTTGTGGCAGGCGGTCACGCCGGGAAAGTTTCTGAAAGAGATCCCGGTCAAGCGTATCGAGCGAGATATTGACCCGCCGCACACCGGCCCTGCGTAATGCGTCAGCATGTTCGGCAAGCTGTGTGCCGTTGCTTGTTAGCGTCAGTTCATCCAGGCCGCCATCATCGCCAAGCTGGCGACCAAGCGCGTGGATCAGTTCGATCACATCGCGCCGCACCAGCGGTTCACCGCCTGTGATCCTGATCTTGCGAATACCGCGCGCGATAAACCCCAGCGCAAGTTTGTGCAGTTCTTCCAGGCTGA
>JAGREQ010000133.1 GCA_020446465.1 Novosphingobium sp.
GTCCGGCAACGTAATCGACCCGAAAAAGCTGCGCTGGTACGAAATACTCAATGCTTATAAATGCGCCGTCATGGACCTGGGGCAGGCCATGCGCGTGGCCGAAGGGCACACCAATCATCAGGAAAACGTGATGACCTGGCTCGGCTCTGCGGGAAGCGTTTTCATCAACCAGATATGCAACATGATAAGGGAGGAAATCTGATGCTCCCCAGCCTGGATGTCCGTTTCAACAATCTGATCAAGGCTGTTGAGCAAGTCATTGGCCCTGTCATTCCCAAAGAAGAAAAGCTCGCGCAGGAACAGGTGCGGCTGGTCGTTGGCCACCTGACCATAATGAAAGAGCAATGGAAGGACGCCGTCCGGTTTGAGGCAGGGTCTTACCGCCTGATGCGCGGTCTGGCGGAAAATCTGGTGCCACTGGTCGATGACGATCAGGCCAGCGACTTGCGCGCAGCCCTTTCCGAAACGCAGGCTACGCCTGAAGACAATATCGACCGTCTCAATGCCGCGATCTGCACGCTCGGCACATCCATTGACCGGGTCATTCTGGGTGAAGATGGCCGCAAGCCACTCTCGAAAGAGGCAAGGCTGGTTCTGCTGGATTATGGCGAAGCGTCATCCTTGCGCGACCGGGTCTGGTTCCGCGGCAATGGCATAGACCCTGACCGCGAAAGCCTGCCCCCGCTGGAAGACGTCATCTGACATCCCCACAACGCACAACTTCATTTACTGGCTGCCCGCAACTGCACCTGGGCGTCAGGATTCCAGAAAAGACGGATAGAGACATGACCAATCTGACCAATCAAGCGATCAACTTTCCCGCCGAACATGGCTTGCGCCACACTTTGGCGGAGGGTGAGCGTGAATCGCTTGCCCACATGCTGCTGATGCCGGAACATGGCATGGTCGGCTTCATCTACCCCAGCATCCGCGCAAATGGCGACGGCAAAGGGCGTGCATCGCTCTTCGGCCCTGGATTAAAGGAAGCGATCCACGAAACGTTTGAGGAAAAGACCAGCCCCGACGCGCGTTTTGAAGACTTGCGCATGGAACAACTGACAATGGCCGTCGTCGAACCGCACAAGATCGTCGATATCGGTTGGCAGGGTGAGCGCCTCACTTTCAATGGCCGGTTTGAAGCCACGCATCCGCCTTATGCCTTCAGTATGCACCCCAAGGGCAACCCGCCCTATTATGGCAACGACCGGACAGAGCAGCACGGACGGCTGGTCGCCGACTTCACAATCGACGGAAAAACCTATCATCACGAAGGTTTCCTGATCCGCGATCATAGCTGGGGGCCACGCGTCTGGGGTCTCAACCAGCATTACAAGTGGTTTCATGCGACAACCGGCGATGTCTCTATCCATGTGTTCGAGATGCTGTCCTTCGGGCAGCGGCAATTGCGCGGCTTTCTGTGGAAGGACGGCCAGATGCAGCACATTGCCGAGTTCGACTACGACATCACATACGACGATCAGATGATGCAGAAGGCCTTTGTTGCGCGGATCACTGATGAGAGCGGGCGCAAGGTCACGGTTGACAGCACTGCACTTGGGAACATCCAACTCGATTACGACCCGATGATCTGGCTGAACGAGGCGGGACTTGTCCTTGAAATCGACGGTCAACCAGGCGTTGGCTGGTGCGAATTCTGCTGGAACAAGAATTACCACGATTTCGCGAAGGATTACGTCACGCGGTTCGCCTGAACTGCGGGTACGAATTCGCTTTCATTGCTGTCAGCCGGGCGACGGACCGCTTCACCAATAAGCAGCAAGGCCGGTCCATCCGCCAGTGCAAGGCGGGTGGACAAGCCCAGCAGGTCGAGCCGCGTGCGAATAACGCGTTCGTCGGGAAGGCTGGCATTTTCGATAATGGCAACGGGCGTGCCACCGTCCAGCCCTGCCGACATCAGCTTGCGCGATACTTCCGAAGCCGCCGCCTTGCCCATGTAAACCGCCAGCGTCGCCTGCGGGTCAGCCAGTGCGTCCCAATCAAGATCAAGCGCTTCCCCGGCGCGGGCATGGGCAGTCACAAACACCAGTTTGCGAGCCATCCCACGCAAGGTAAGAGAGGAACCGAGGCTGGCCGCAGCCGCGCTTGCCGCAGTGATGCCGGGACATGTCCGCACCGGAATGCCGTGGGCGCGACAGGCCGCCGTTTCTTCGGCAGCACGCGCAAATATGGCCGGATCGCCACCCTTCAGCCGCACAACCCGTTCCCCGGCAAGGGCTGCCTCCACTAACAAGGCATCAATCGTTTTCTGGTCTTTGGAATGGCGGCCCGATCGCTTGCCAACCGGCACCAGCCGCACATGGCAAGGCACAAGCGCGAGAACGCCTTCCCCGACAAGCGCATCGTAGAAAACCACGCTTGCCTGCTGCAAGAGCCGCTCCGCCTTGCGAGTGAGCAGTTCAGGGTCGCCAGGGCCAGCCCCCACCAACCAGACTTCGCCCGTTTGTATCGCCTGATTGGCACTCATTGCGCGGCTTCCTTGATGGCACTGCGGTTTTCTTCCAGCAGGCGAGAGATGATGGGACGGCAACTGCCGCAATTCGTGCCCGCACAAGTGCGCGCGCCGACATCAGCCTGACTTTGCGCGCCATCGGCCATCGCCGCGAGAATCTGCTGCTCGCCAACATCGTGGCAAATGCAGACAATAGGGCCACGGTCAGGCGCGGGTTGCGCCGGACGGCCGGCAAGCCACTCTGCTGCGTGAGCAGCATTCTTGCCGAGTTCCGCCGCGATCCAGTCGCGGGGCGGCAACATGCCGGACCGGGTCAGGAATAGTGCGGCGACAAGCGCACCATCCGCATTGGTTGCGACGATGCGCCGCATCCCGCGCTTGTGATCGACCGCTTCGCTGATTTTGCCCGGCGGTAAAAGCGTATCAATCGCAAATGTCCCCTCCCCGGCGATTTCGTAAAGCCAGCCTGCGGAAATGCGCGATCGGCTCCAATACGTGTCCACAGGCATGGTTTCGGGGATAACCGTGGTTGCTAGAAATGCCCGCCAGTCCGGCTCTACCGGTTCGATGCGGGCAGGCGTATCCTTGAATCCGGGCTGGCCAGAATGGGGGTCTGTCTGCGGGTTGGCTAGCCTGCCTGTGCGCCCCATTGAGCCTGTCACATCGGTCCAGTGCATCGGGGTGAACACCTGCCCCGGTAGAGCGCCATCGCAAAGGCTGACACGGAAAACCGCAGTGCCATAAGGCGTTTCGGTACGGGCAAGGCCTCCATCTACAAGGCCATGCTTGGCCGCGTCGTCCGGGTGCACTTCCAGCAGCGGCTCGCGGCGGTGCGCGGCAAGGCGCGGGCTGAACCCGGTGCGGGTCATCGTATGCCACTGGTCACGGTAACGCCCGGTATTGAGCCGCAAAGGCCATGCATCGGATGATTTGGCAGCGGGCGCTTGCACACGCACAAGCCGCGCACGTCCATCGGATGTGGGGAAGCGTTTGGCCAAGGGGTGTTCCCCGCCCCACTGGAAGGGTTCCATCGCCTGATATGCACCCGGCGTGCAGTCAGCCCAATGGGTAAGGTCCAGCAATTTGCCATGTCGGGCGGACAGTGCCGTCATGGCTGCATATTCGCAAAACACCGCATGTGGCGTCTCCCAGCCGAAGGCATCGCCATGCCCCAGCCTGCGCCCCACTTCTGCAATGATGCTCCAGTCCGCGCGCGCTTCACCGGGGGCGGCGAACAGCCGACGCTGACGGCTTATCCGCCGCTCCGAATTCGTAACGGTTCCGTCTTTCTCGCCCCAGCCGAGCGCGGGCAGGCGAATATCGGCAAAGCGCGCGGTATCGGTATCGGTCAGAATATCCGAAACAACCACCGTCGGGCACTTTGCCAGAGCTTCGCGCACAAAGCCCGCATCGGGCATCGAAACCGCCGGGTTGGTTGCCATGATCCACAGGAACTTGATCTTCCCGGCATGAACTGCGCGGAACAGGTCAACTGCCTTCAGCCCTGGCCCGTTGCAAAGGCTGGAAGTCTGCCAGAAGGCTGCCACATCGGCGCGCTCTTCAGGTGAAAAGCCCAGATGACATGCAAGCGTGGATGACAGCCCGCCGACCTCGCGCCCGCCCATCGCGTTGGGCTGGCCGGTAATGCTGAACGGCCCTGCACCATGGCGGTTGATGCGCCCGGTTGCCAGATGCAGGTTGATAATCGCATTACCTTTATCCGTGCCGCAAACGGACTGGTTCGCCCCCTGACTGAACAGCGTCACCATACGCGGGCGTTCTGCCACCAGTTTTGCAAGTTTGCGAAACAGGTCAGCCGGAATCCCCGGCACAGCATTTTTCAGGTTCGCAAAAAAATCCTTCCGCACGTCGCAGCGGTCGCGCAGGAAAGCATGATCGACCTCGCCCGCCTCTGCCATGCTGGCAAGCAGGGCGTTGAACAGCGCAATATCGCCATCCGGGGCGACGGGGATGTGAAGATCAGCCTGTTCTGCCGTTTCGGTGCGGCGAGGGTCGATAACGACCAGTTTTGCCCCGCGGCGTTCCCGCGCCTGTTCGATCCGCTGCCAGATCACAGGGTGGCACCATGCCGTGTTCGATCCAACCAGCAGGATCAGGTCAGCACAATCAAGGTCGTCATAGCTGCACGGCACGACATCTTCGCCAAAGGCACGGTTATAGGCTGCAACGGCACTTGCCATGCAAAGGCGCGAGTTGGTGTCAATGTGCGGGGTGCCGATAAAGCCCTTGGCGAGTTTGTTGACCGCGTAATAGTCTTCCGTCAGCAACTGGCCGGACACATAGAACGCCACGCTTTCCGGGCCATGGTCAGCCACTGTTGCCGCAATCGCCTGCGAAACGCGGTCCAGCGCTTCATCCCATGTCGCCTGCCGATCCCCCAGCATCGGGTGCAGCAGGCGTCCTTCCAGCCCGACCGTTTCGCCAAGGTGCGTGCCTTTGGAACAAAGCCGCCCGTTGTTGGCAGGGTGTGCCATATCGCCTGCAATCGTCAGGCTGCGTGCGCCAGTGACTTTTGCGGAAATGCCGCAACCGACACCGCAGTAGGCGCAAGTTGTGCGGATCGCGCCCATTTCCGGATCAGGCCGCCTTTTCCTGCCGAACCACGTCGGCAGAATCCGGCTCCTCCGGCACTTGCGGTGCCAGCACTGCTTCGCGCAGCAGGAAGATGCGACCCGCATCAACCTTGGTCGGAATGGTAGGCACACAGCCGACATCATCCCCCAGCGCCTTTCCGGTCCGCAAGGATATATTCCAGTTGTGCAACGGGCATGTGACAACCGTGCCATGCACAATGCCCTGGCTCAGCGGCCCTTGCTTGTGCGGGCATTTGTTGACCAGCGCATGAACTTCGCCGTTCATGGTGCGGAACACGGCGATTTCTTCTCCGCCCCGCACCGGCAATGTCCGGGCCGTGCCGGGTTCGATCTGTTCAACCGGGCCAATATCCAGCCATTTTCCGATCATCATGCGTTCTCCAGCGAAAGTGGGCGAAACTCGGCGATGTGCTGGTGCAAGTCCTTGCGGTCCCCACTGGCACGCTGTGCCCAGGGGTCATCCTGCGAGTATTTCTGCGAAAGACGGAAACGTGCAGCGAGCCGTTCGATCATTTCGGGATCATCGAAAAGCTGCGCCTTCACATAATCCAGCCCGACCCGCTCTATCCACGGCGCGGTGCGTTCCAGATAATGGGCCTGTTCACGGTAAAGCTGGATGAAAGCCGCGCAGTGTTCCATCGCCTCGCGCTCTGTCTCCACCTTGCACAGCAGGTCTGTCGCGCGCACATGGATGCCGCCATTGCCGCCGACATGCAGTTCATAGCCGCTGTCCACGCACACAACGCCAAAGTCCTTGATCGTGGCTTCAGCGCAGTTGCGCGGGCAACCGCTCACCGCGATCTTGAACTTGTGCGGCATCCAGCTGCCCCAGGTCATGCGTTCTATCTTGACGCCAAGTCCGGTTGAATCCTGCGTGCCGAAACGACACCATTCACTGCCGACGCAGGTTTTCACGGTCCGCAGCGACTTGCCGTAGGCGTGGCCCGATACCATGCC
>JAGREQ010000134.1 GCA_020446465.1 Novosphingobium sp.
CGTCTATGGCCCGCTTCTCAGCGGCTGTGCGACGATCTTATACGAGGGCAAACCGGTCGGCACACCAGATGCGGGCGCCTATTGGCGACTCATCGAAAAGCACAGCGTGTCGATATTGTTCACCGCGCCAACAGCCCTGCGCGCGATCAAACGTGACGATCCCGAAGGCGAATGGGTCAAGCAATCCGATATCGGATCTTTGCGCGCCCTGTTTCTGGCGGGCGAACGCGCCGACCCCGACACCGTGAAATGGGCGGAGCGAATTCTCGAAAAGCCGGTTATAGATCACTGGTGGCAGACCGAGCTTGGCTGGCCCGCCCTGTCCTCTTTCCCGGGAATGAGCGAACATTGGACAAAAGCGGGAAGCGCCGGTCGCCCCGTACCCGGCTTCGTCTTCCATATCGTGGATGATGAGGGTCTGCCTGTCTCCGATGGCGCCGAAGGGACCCTGCTTATAAGGCAGCCGCTGCCTCCCGGATGCTCGCCCACGCTATGGAATGCGGACGCCCGCTTCCACTCGGTCTATCTCGCCGATTATCCCGGATATTATCTTACCGGCGATGCCGCCATGCGCGATGCCGACGGCTTTATCCATGTGATGGGCCGAACAGACGATGTCATCAATGTCGCGGGCCACCGGCTTTCTACCGGAGCGATGGAAGAGATATTGGCGGAGGATGCTGATGTCGCCGAATGCGCGGTAGTTGGCGCGGCGGACAGGCTGAAGGGTCAGATGCCGATTGGCCTCATCGTATTGAAGAGCGGGCGCCTGCCCGATCCGTTCGAGATCGAAGCGCGACTGGTAAAAGCCGTGCGCGACCGCATCGGTCCGGTTGCGGCGTTCAAACAGGTGGCGATCGTGTTGCGCCTGCCCAAGACACGCTCGGGCAAAGTGCTCCGCAGAACGATGCGGGCCATAGCCGATGGCCGGCCTTATTCCATTCCGCCCACGATCGACGATCCCGCTGCACTCGAAGAGATCAAGGAAGCGCTGGCGCAACAGTTGACCGCCAGAGGGTGACTGAAATCACGGGAAAAGAGAATATGACAACCGGTTCCATGACGATGATGCCATTCAGGATTATCGACCTGTTGCGCCATGCGGCAACTAATCATTCCGACGCCGAGATCGTTTCCCGCCGTGTGGAAGGCGACATTCATCGCTACACCTATGCCGGTGCTTACAAACGCGTGTGCAGGCTGGCGCGCGCGCTCGAAGTGCTTGGTGTAAAAGCCGGAACGCGCGCTGCAACGCTGGCGTGGAATACCCACCGCCATTTCGAGCTTTATTACGGCATTGCCGGGATCGGCGCCGTCTGCCACACGCTCAACCCCCGCCTTTACGCCGAACAGATTGCGTGGATCGCAGACCATGCGCAGGATGAAATCCTGTTCTTCGACATCAGCTTTGTCGACCTGGTCAAGGAGCTGCTGCCGCAGTTCAAAACCATCAAAACGCTCGTCCTGCTGGGCGACGCACAGGCCGCGCGGGATGCAGGCATTAAAGGCCTGCTCAGCTATGAAGATCTGCTGGCAGCGCAACCGGACGCACCGGTCGAGTGGCCCATATTGGATGAAAACAGCATCAGCGGCCTGTGCTACACCTCCGGCACCACCGGAAACCCCAAGGGCGTTGCCTACACGCACCGGGCAGTGATGATCTGCGCCTATGCCAGCGCCCTTCCCGACCATCTTAATCTGTCGGCGCGGGAAACCGTGATGCCGATTGTGCCGATGTTCCATGTCAACGCATGGGGATTTCCCTATACGCTCGCCATGGTCGGCGCGAAAATCGTGTTTCCGGGACCGAACCTCGATGCCGCCAGCCTTTATGAGTTATGCGAAACGGAAAAGGTGACGCTGGCTGCCGGGGTGCCGACGATCTGGATGAACATGCTCGAATATCTGAGGAAGACAGGGAGTGAACTGAGTACACTCAAACGTATTTCCACTGGCGGCGCACAGGTCAGCCCCGCCCTGATCCGCGCGTATCAGGCTGATCGCGGTATTGAAATGCTGCAGGGCTGGGGAATGACCGAAACTGCCGCGATCGGCACATTCTGCCGCTTGAAGCCCAAGCATGACGAATGGCCCGATGATGACAGGACCGCCTATCAGACGAAACAGGGTCGCGCCGTCTATGGAGTCGAACTGCGGATCGAGGATGACAAAGGCAACGTATTGCCGAACGATGGCAAGACCTATGGCCATCTGCTCATTCGTGGCCATTGGGTCATCAATCACTATGAGGGCGGCAAGGCCGGCGCACGTGCCGACGGGTGGTTTGATACGGGCGACATTTCCACGATCGACGCCGACGGATATATGCAAATCGTCGACCGCGCCAAGGATGTCATCAAATCGGGCGGCGAGTGGATCAGTTCGGTCGATCTTGAGAATGCCGCGATGGATCACGAAGCCATTGCTGAAGCAGCGGTGATCGGCATTCCTCACCCCAAATGGGACGAGCGCCCCCTTTTGATATGCGTACGCCGTGCCGGTTTCACGGTATCGGCGGACGAGCTTCGCGATTTTCTTGTGACCAAAGTGGCGAAATGGTGGCTCCCGGAAACAATCGAGTTCGTCGAAGAGCTGCCGCACGGGCCAACCGGAAAGCTGTTAAAAACGACGTTGCGCGAGCAATACACTGCTCAAGACGCTACCGTATAGCAAGCGTCATCCTTGAAAAACAGTGCCGGGTAGCAGCGCGTAATCGGCATTCACGCAAGATCACGCCCGCCACCGCGTACACACATCAGGCATATCAGCCCCGCAGCAAGCAAAAGCAGAAGCATCACAAAGCCGCCTTGCTGTGTACCTGTCGTTCTGGTGCCGAAATTCACAAGCATCGGTGCGAGCCAGGCTGTCGCCACACCCGAAAGTGCATAAACTCCAAAAAACGTGCCGCTCTGTTCTGGTGGTGTCAACCGGGTCAGCAGGGTGCGGCTCGATGCGTATTGGCAGGTAATGAAGGTAGCATTGAAGAAGTTGACCAAGAGAAAGCAAAGGTCGGGTAAGGTTTGAAACACCGGCCCGTTCCACAGCCGGGGCTGGGTAGAAATATCATAAGACCAGAAGTAGAAGATCTGGTCCGGCTTCATGCCGATCATCGCTGCAAGACCTATCATCGAGACGAAGATCGAGATGCGCAACGAGTGGTTGGGCCCGAAGGCCGCGTCCATCCATCGTGCGATAAAGCCCCCCAGCACGGAAACACTGCTGAGCAATATGCCATAGGTTAGCATCTCAAGGGCGGTCCATCGCATTACGCCGACGGCAAACAGGCCGCCATAAATGAGTACGCCATTCATACCGTCTACGAACAGCATGCGCGCGCCCATGAAAATGGCCGCATTCTTGAAGTGACCGATTGTTCGGATCATCCCGAAAAGCTCTAGTGCACCTTCGCGCAACGCCTGCGCCAACCTTACACCGGTGGGCTCTGCATCAGGAGTGAACAAGAAGAACGGGATCGAACCAAGCAGCAGCAGTAGCGCTGAAAGCAAGGCCACTACCCGTTCATGCTCATGCATGGCCGTGTCGAGACCAAGCAGCGGGGCAGCGGGAACCCAACTCCAATCGACTGTGCCCGGCAATGCAAATGCCCACGCGGTGAATGCGAGCGCAAGCACAGCGAACAGGTTGCCAAACGACAGCGCCAGACCCGATGCCTTGTGGGCGCCCCGGACCCCCGCGGCCCGCACCAGTAGAGAATTGTGGAGAATTTCAGAATAGTTGAACATAATCTGCGCAGCCGAAGCGCACATCATGATAGTGACGATGGAAAGCCCGGATCCATCCGGCTTGCCCCACCATAAAGCGGCAGTGAGTCCGGCCATCAGCCCGACAACCTGCTGCCAGAAAGAAATGACCTCCTGCCCGCGCACGGGGTCGCCAATCAGCGTGCTGGCGACATAAGGCATAAAAATATAGATGGTGATGAGGATCAGAAAAGGCGTGCGCCCGCCTTCGAAAAGCGCCCATGCCACCCCGCCACGATCAAGACTGCCTTTCATGCCTGGCAGAGACGCGGACGCCGCAGAGGCAGGCTTAATGGAAATCGCATCCCCCATCATCGCTCTCCAAAGCCTGGCGGAACTATTTTATTGCCCGCCTTTTCTTGTCTGAGACGGTGAAGAAACAATCCAACAGAATCGCCTCACCGTTGCAGCCAGTCTGCAACATTTTATGATTGAAACTTGTTGCCGCGCGTCGATTTTTTAGCCTGTGGCGTCACACACTGAGGCTAATGCATAGCGTGCGGGCAGCACTGACGGGCATACGTCAGGAAAATGCGCGATAAGCGCGCGCCTGCGCTGCGCCGTCTATACGCACCACTCATTCTGTCAGTGGGATTTGCTGAAATATGCCTGGAGGTGCAGTCAGAGCAAGGAGCACCGATCTCTGCGCCTGTGGTTCAGAACCAGAAGCGAGTCCCCAGAACAAGCGTGAACCGCGAAGGGTCCTCTCCTTCCGCTCTGGCGTAGCGTTTTGTGGCGCCAAAGCTCTGCTCCCATTGCGCACCGATATAGGACGCGAATTGCGGCGAGAATTCGTAACGCAAACGCAGGCCGAGCGATGCGCCCGTCATCCCGCCGCCCATTCCGAGCTCTGGTACATCCTGCGAGGGCAGTTTGAGTTCGAGCTTGGGCTGGAGAATGACGCGCGTGGTGATACGCAGATCATATTCGGCCTCTGCGCGCGCGGTAACGTCACCTTTGCTCGAAACAAAGGCGGCACCGTTCACCTCAAACCAGTATGGAGCAAGGCCCTGTATACCGACCACGGCATGGGTGCGCTGCGGCTCGGGGCGGAAATCCTGACACGCGCCCATTTGCAGATCGAACCAGGGGTTGATGGCATGGCTCCATAGAGCCTGCATCTCTGACTCACTTCATTTAATGTGTCAGCATTTCTAGGGTGAGAATTAGCTGTCCGACCAACGCGGCGAACGCTTTTCGATAAAGGCAGCTATGCCCTCGCGCGCGTCGGGGTGCACGATATTGGCAAGCGCTTCTTCTTTTGCAAAAGCATAGGCTTCGGGCACTGGCAACGCGAGCTGCCGCTGAAAAGAGCGCTTGCCGCGGCGCAGGACGGATGCCGCCTTGGAGGTTATGGTCGCGATCAGCTCATCCACCGCGCCGTCAAGCTCATCCGGCTCATACAGTGCATTGACCAGCCCGATAGTAAGCGCATGGTTCGCCGAAAAAAGCTGACCTGTCGCAAGCATCATCATGGCCTGTTTGCGGCCTACTATACGGCTGAGCGCGACTTGCGGCGTGTGGCACCAGAAGCCGATATTGACCCCCGGTACGGCAAAGCGCGCCACTGTCGAAGCCAGCGCAATATCGCACGCAGCGACCAGCTCGCATCCGGCAGCCGTAGCGACGCCCTCGACCTTTGCAATGACGATTTGTGGCTGGGCCATGATCGCCTGCATCAGCGCGGTGATTCCGGAGAAATCGCGTTCCAGAAAATCGGGATCAGGTGTCCCATGAAATTCGTTGAGGTCGTGTCCAGCGCTGAAGATTCTACCGCCAGCGCCGGAAAGGACGATCAACTTGATGTCCTCGCGCGGCTCCAACTCCTTCAGCTTCTCCCGCAAAGCGGCAACGAGATCGACCGACAGGCTATTGCCCGCTCGCGGACGATTGAGCTGGATATGGCAAACAGCCCTATCCTCGGTGCACAGAATGGGTGGCGCTTGCTTTTCCTGCGCTTCAGGCATGTTCGCGCAACTCCGCTTCCATCATTTTGCGCATTTCAAATTTCTGCGCCTTTCCGGTCACGGTCATCGCGAATGCCTCGACGATTTTCACATAGCGCGGCACCTTGTAATGCGCGATGCGCCCCTTGCAATGAGCGATAACGTCTTCGGGCGTGATCGTCTGGCCTGCCTTGGCGATCACCCAGGCGCAGATTTCTTCACCATATTTGTCGTCTGCAACGCCAAATACCTGCGCATCGGCAATTGCGGAGTGGGAAAGCAGAAACTCCTCAATCTCGCGCGGATAGATATTCTCGCCGCCACGGATA
>JAGREQ010000135.1 GCA_020446465.1 Novosphingobium sp.
GGAAGTGTGGTGCGATGGCATGGAGGTCACGCAATTCACGTATTTCCAGCAAGTCGGCGGTTTTGATTGCAAGCCGGTGGCCGGCGAACTGACTTACGGGCTAGAACGTCTTGCCATGTATATTCAGGGCGTGGACCGGGTCTATGATCTGAAGTTCAATAACCACGGCGTGACTTATGGCGATGTGTTTCTGGCGAACGAACAGGAACACTCCAAATACAACTTTGAAATTGCCGATACTGACCAGCTTCTCACCGGGTTCCAGAACGCGGAAGCGGAATGCAAACGCTGTATCGAAGCGCAAGTGCCGCTGGCTGCATACGATCAGGCGATCGAGGCCAGCCATCTGTTCAACCTGTTGCAGGCGCGCGGCGTTATCTCTGTGCAGGAACGCGCCAGCTACATTGGCCGGGTGCGCGACCTTGCCAAAGGATCGTGCGAGGCATGGATAGCGAAGAACGCGCAGCGCTGGGCCACGGAATATGAGGGGTGGTCGGCATGACGGATTTTCTTCTCGAACTGCGTAGCGAGGAAATCCCGGCGCGGATGCAGGCCGGCGCGCGCGCCGATCTGGAAAAACTGTTTCGCAAGCAAATGGCAGATGCGGGCGTTTCGCTGGGCGATGTCACTGTATGGTCCACGCCGCGCCGTCTGGCGCTGATTGCGCGCGGGCTTCCGGACCAGACAAAGGCTGTCCGCGAAGAGACCAAAGGCCCCGCCACCAGCGCGCCGGAACAGGCGCTGAACGGCTTTCTCGGCAAAGTCGGGCTGACGAAAGATCAGCTCGAAGTGCGCGACGTAAAGGGCAAGGACACTTACTTTGCCGTCGTTGAAAAGCCGGGCAGGGCGGTGAAGGACGTGCTCGCAGAAGCTATCCCGGCCATCATCCGCGCGTTCCCGTGGCCCAAGTCGATGCGCTGGGGCAAAGCATCCATCAGCACGGAAAGCCTGCGCTGGGTCAGGCCCTTGTCAGGCATTGTTGCCATCTTTGGTGAAGATCTGGTGGAATGCGAGATCGAAAATCTACGCTCTGGCTATGCAACGCTTGGCCATCGCTTTCACCATCCGGGTGAAATCACCATTGGATCGGCGGACGATTATGCGGAAAAGCTGCGCGCCTGCCACGTTATCGTGAACCATGACGAACGGCAGGACGCCATCCGCAGTGGTGCGACAGAGGCGGCACAGGCTGCCGGGCTGGCGCTGGTGGAGGATGAAGGGCTGGTGATCGAAAACGCAGGGCTGACGGAATGGCCCGTGCCGCTGCTGGGGCGGTTCGATGAAGATTACCTCGCCGTTCCACCCGAAGTCATCCAGCTGACGGCCCGCGTCAACCAGAAGTATTTCGTGTGTGAGGATGCAGCAGGCAAACTGGCCAATGCCTTTATCTGCACGGCCAATATCGCGGCGGCTGACGGGGGTGAGGGCATTGTCGCGGGCAACCGCAAGGTGCTGGCCGCACGGCTTTCCGATGCGCGGTTCTTCTGGGATCAGGACCGCAAGAAAAGCCTTTCCGACCATGCCGAAGGGCTGGCGCGGATTACTTTCCACGAAAAGCTCGGCACCGTCGCTGACAAGGTTGAACGCGTGGCGAAGCTCGCCCGCTGGCTGGTGGAAGAAGGTATCGTCAAGGGCGCAGACCCGGACGAGGCTGAACAGGCTGCGCGTCTGTGCAAGGCTGACCTTGTCACTGAAATGGTGGGCGAATTTCCTGAACTGCAAGGGCTGATGGGCGGCTATTACGCCCGCGCCGAAGGGCTGCCTGATGCCGTGGCCGACGCCATCCGCGATCACTACAAGCCTGTGGGGCAGGGCGACGACGTGCCCACCGCGCCAGTGACCGTGGCAGTGTCGTTGGCGGATAAGCTGGATACGTTGATTGGGTTCTTTTGTGCAAACGAACTACCCACTGGATCGAAGGATCCTTATGCACTGCGCCGTGCTGCACTTGGAATTTCGGCTATTCTCACATGGAATGAGTTGCGCCTTCCATTACTACGCTTTCTAAAACAATTTTATTTCGCACATGCCTCACGCCCCCCACACGGCGGGATAAGTGGAAGTGTCTATTATCTCGGTGACGCTGCAGACAAAGCTTATGACCTTATAGTTTCAAGACGTGCTGGAGGTTCCAAGCCAGCTTGGTTTAGAATTGTGGATGCATTGTCAGATCCAGAGAATTCCGATGATTACATTTTGTACCCCTTTGGCTTCGACGACCTTGGCATCTGGAAAGAATGCGAATTGGTATTTTTGGACTATGACGCCGAAGTCGAGTTCGGTGTCAGGTTGCAAGACATTCAATATGATAGTTTTCATCTAGGCAGCTTTGACACTGTTTCAAAAGCGCTCCTCGACTTCTTCGCTGACCGCCTCAAGGTCCAGCAGAAGGAAGCTGGCGTTCGCCACGATCTGATCGACGCCGTGTTTGCGCTTGGCGGTGAAGACGATCTCGTCCGCCTGCTCGCCCGTGTCCATGCGCTGCAAGCCTTTATCGGCACCGAAGATGGCACAAACCTGCTCGCCGGATACAAGCGCGCGGCCAATATCCTCAAGAAAGAAGACTGGCACGGAGCAGAAACCCGCATTGCCCGCACCGGCGATGAAGACCCGATGGAAAACGTCGATGATCCGCAAATGCGTGATATCTACGCCGAACGGGGCAAGCCCGGCTACACGCCTGAACCTGCCGAACAGGCGCTGATCGACGCGCTGGACGCCGCAACGCCCCAGGCCGTCTCTGCCATCGAAGCGGAAGATTTCACCGCGGCCATGGCTGCGCTCGCCAGCCTGCGCGCGCCGATTGACGCTTTTTTTGACAGCGTGACAGTCAACGATGCTGACCCGGCGAAACGGACTGCGCGCCTCACACTACTTGCACAATTCCGTGCTGCGGTGCACAATGTCGCGGACTTTTCCCGAATAGAAGGCTGAACAACCAATCTCGCGGACTAGCAATTTCGCGGTATTAGTATTTATATTTCATAGGGATGGCACCCGGACGCCACTTTTTGAATTGTCACTTGTGCCGCCCTGACTGGTCAGGAACAGAATGCTCAAGATGAACAAGCAGGTCCATCTTTTTGGTGGTGACAGCAACGACACCGACCCGCGCAGCCGGGACAAGACCATTGTCGGCGGCAAGGGCGCAAACCTTGCCGAAATGGCCGGGATTGGCCTGCCGGTGCCGCCCGGCTTTACGATCACAACCGAAGTCTGCACCCGTTATCTGACCGATGGTGGCTATGACGATGGGCTGAAAGGCACGGTGGGCGATGCGCTGGCGCATATCGAGGCGAGCGTGGGCAAACGCTTTGGCGATGCCGCCGATCCGCTGCTTGTTTCCGTGCGGTCCGGCGCGCGGGTTTCCATGCCGGGCATGATGGACACGGTGCTGAACCTCGGCCTCAACGATGAAACTGTTCTGGGGCTGGTGGCGACCTCTGGCGATGAACGCTTTGCATGGGATTCCTATCGCCGTTTCATCCAGATGTATTCCGACGTGGTGCTGGGGCTGGATCACGGCCTGTTTGAAGAAGCGCTGGAAATCGCCAAGGAAGACGCCGGGTATTTTGCCGATGTCGATATGACGGCGGATGACTGGAAGGCATTGGTCAGCGAATACAAGAAAATTGCCGCGGCAGAGTTAGGCCATCCGTTCCCGCAGGATGTGAACGAACAATTGTGGGGCGCCATCGGGGCTGTATTCGATAGCTGGGATTCGGACCGCGCCAAGGTCTATCGCCGGTTGAACGACATTCCCGGTGACTGGGGCACTGCCGTGAACGTGCAAGCCATGGTGTTTGGCAACATGGGCGATACGTCGGCCACGGGCGTTGCTTTCACGCGCGATCCTGCCACGGGCGAAAAAGCCTATTACGGCGAATGGCTGGTGAATGCCCAGGGCGAAGACGTAGTGGCGGGCATCCGCACGCCGCAATATCTCACGCTGGCCGCAAGGGAAGCGGCAGGGGCCAGACAGCCCAGCATGGAAGAAGCCATGCCGGACGCCTACCGCGAACTTGCCGCTGTGTTCGAACTGCTCGAAAAGCATTACCGCGACATGCAAGATATCGAGTTTACCGTCGAACGCGGCAAGCTGTGGATGTTGCAGACCCGCAGTGGCAAACGCACGGCCAAGGCCGCGCTTCGCATGGCCGTTGAAATGGTCAGTGAAGGCCTGATTGACGAAAAAACGGCGATCACGCGCATTGACCCCATGGCGCTCGATCAGTTGCTGCATCCCACGCTCGATCCTGACGCCCCCCGCGATGTGCTGACAAAGGGCTTGCCGGCCTCTCCCGGTGCGGCTTCGGGCGCTATCGTGCTGGATGCGGATACAGCAGAAACCCGCTCTGCCCGCGGCGAACCTGTGATCCTGGTGCGTGTCGAAACCAGTCCGGAAGATATTCACGGGATGCACGCGGCTAAAGGCGTGTTGACAGCGCGGGGGGGGATGACGAGCCATGCCGCCGTGGTTGCGCGCGGTATGGGCCGGCCCTGTGTTTCAGGCGCTTCGCAGGTTTCGATCGACCTTTCTGCGCGGACGCTGAAAATCGGTTCGCGCAGCCTCAAGGAAGGCGATGTCATCACGCTTGACGGGGCCAGTGGCGAAGTCATGGCCGGGCAGGTTCCTGTGGTGGAACCGGAACTTGCAGGCGACTTTGCACACCTGATGGAATGGGCGGACAAGCACCGGCGCATGAAAGTGCGGACCAATGCCGAAACGCCGGAAGATTGCCGCCGGGCGCGCCAGTTTGGCGCAGAAGGCATCGGACTTTGCCGCACTGAACACATGTTCTTTGACGAAGGCCGCATTACCGCCGTGCGCCAGATGATCCTGGCTGATGACGAGAAAGGCCGCCGCGCTGCTCTTGCCCGATTGCTGCCGGAACAGCGCGCCGATTTCCACGCCATTTTTGAAGTCATGGCCGGCCTGCCGGTTACAATTCGCCTGCTTGATCCACCGCTGCATGAATTCCTGCCGCATGGGGATGAGGAATTTGCCGAACTGGCCGATGTGACCGGGCTTGGTGTCGATCACTTGCGCCGCCGCGCGAGCGAGTTGCACGAATTCAACCCGATGCTGGGGCATCGCGGCTGCCGGTTGGGAATTACCTATCCCGAAATATACGAAATGCAGGCCCGCGCTATTTTCGAGGCGGCTTGCGATGTTGCTGAACAAAGCGGCGCCTTACCTGTTCCCGAAGTGATGATACCGCTTGTCGCAACGCGCGCGGAGCTGGCGATCATAAAGTCGCTGGTCGATCGTGTGGCGGCAGAGATATTTGCCGAGAAAGGTCGCACGCTCGACTACCTCGTCGGCACAATGATCGAACTGCCGCGTGCAGCCCTGATGGCCGGGGAAATCGCTGAAGAAGCGGCGTTTTTCTCATTCGGCACCAATGACCTGACGCAGACGACGCTGGGCGTCAGCCGTGACGATGCCGGGCGCTTCCTCGCGCAATATGTCGATAAGGGGATATTCCCGCGTGACCCGTTCGTCAGCCTCGATATCGAAGGCGTTGGCCAGCTTGTCGAGCTGGGCGTTGAGCGCGGCAAGGCAACCCGGTCTGCGCTCAAGCTCGGTATTTGTGGTGAACATGGCGGCGATCCGGCGAGTATTGCCTTTTGCGAAAGTCAGGGACTCGATTACGTCAGCGCCTCGCCCTATCGTGTGCCGATTGCCCGGCTTGCTGCCGCGCAGGCAGCTTTGAAACAGGCTTGACGCTCAGATCAATCGCGCCAACCGCTTAGCGTGACGATTTCGATCCGCTCGCTGACGCGGCCGTCGGGGGCTGCAGTGGCCAGAAAGGCTGACCTGGCCAAATCGCGCTGACCGCGCGTGAGCGATGGCGGCGTTTCGGCCAGCACGTTGCCAAGACCTTGCGCGCGCAAGTCGGCGACGGCTGCATCGAGCGAGCCAAAGCGCACGCTCAGCGTTCGACTGTCAGCGACCTGTCGTGAAA